>NZ_KV789486.1:29509-36361 GCF_001807625.1 Neisseria sp. HMSC03D10 | reverse complement strand
GTCCTGATTTAAATTTAATCCACTATATTTTTCCAATGAGAAAGGTCGTCTGAAAACCAAAATTCAGGTTTTCAGACGACCTTTTTACTTCCTTAACAACTTTACCTGACGCGTTTTACCTGCCCGACTGTGCCCACACGTTTTGCAGGTAGGCGTAGGTCAGCTCGGCGGTGCCGGACACCAGCGCGATGTCGCTGCCCAAGTCTTCGGCTTTGCCCACGCCGATGGGCAAGGCGCCGGAAGCTTTGATGGCGGCGACACCTGCGGCGGCGTCTTCGATGCCGATGCAGTGGCGGATGTCCGCGCCCACGCCCTCGGCGGCGGCAAGGAAGATGTCGGGGGCGGGTTTGGAATGCGCGACGGCGGCAGGGTCGGCGACGGCGTCGAAGAAGTGGGTCAGCCCCATGCGTTCGAGCAGGAACGGGCCGTTTTTACTGGCGGACGCGAGGGCGATTTTTTTGCCGTTTGCCCTCAATGCTTCCAGCAGCGGCAAAATGCCGGGGTACACGTCTTCGGGTTTGACCGCCTGAATCATCTCCAAGTAGTTGTCGTTTTTGCGGCGGGTCAGTTCGGCGAACTCGGCTTCGCCGACGGTTTTGCCGCCGTGCGCGAGGATGCGTTTGAGCGAATCGTCGCGCGACACGCCTTTGAGCTGCTCGTTAAACTTGCGGTCGATGCTGATGCCCAGCCCTTCGGCGAGCTTTTTCCATGCGCGGTAGTGGTATTCGGCGGTGTCGGTGATGACGCCGTCGAGGTCAAAGAGGACTGCGGTAAAAGTCATTTTGCGCCCTCCTTATTTTTCCAACGCGACGGTGTGGCTGCCGTTGAGCGTGATGTCTTTACCGTACACCTGCAAATCGAGCGGCTCGCCTTTGAGCAGGGTGAAGACCACATTTTCTTTACCGACGGCGACTTTAATCAGACGGCCTCGGTAGTTGATGTGGAAGGCATAGCCTGTCCACGCACTCGGCAGGAACTGTGCGAAGCTGAGTTTGCCGCCCCAGGTTTTCATTTGGGCGAAACCTTGGACGATGGCGAGCCACGAGCCGGTCATGGAGGTGATGTGCAGGCCGTCTTCGGTGTCGTTGTTGTAGTTGTCCAAGTCCAGGCGGGCGGTGCGCTGGTACATTTCCACCGCTTTTTCTTCTTTGCCCAGTTCGGCGGCAAGGATGGCGTGGATACACGGCGACAACGAGCTTTCATGCACGGTCATCGGTTCGTAGAAGTCGAAGTTGCGGCGTTTTTCGTCCATGTTGAAACGGTCGCCGAAGAAGTAGATACCTTGCAACACGTCCGCCTGTTTGATGAAGGGCGAACGCAGGATTTTGTCCCACGACCATTTCTGGTTGAGCGGCAAATCGTCGGGCGAAAGCGCGGACACGGGGCGGATATCTTTGTCGAGGAAGCCGTCGTGCTGCACGAATACGCCGAGTTCTTCGTCATGCGGACGGTACATATTGGCGCTGATGTCCGCCCATTTTTCCAGCTCGTCGGCACTCACGTTCAAATCCGGACGCGGGTATTTCGCCAGGGCTTCGCGGGTGTAGTCCAATACCCATGCGGCGAGGGTGTTGGTGTACCAGTTGTTGTTGATGTTGTTTTCGTATTCGTTCGGGCCGGTTACGCCGTGAATCATGTATTTGCCGTTGCGTTTGGAGAAGTGGACGCGGTCCGCCCAGAAGCGGGACACTTCGACCAAGACTTCCAAGCCTTCTTTGGCAAGATAGCTTTCGTCGCCGGTGTAGTTGGTGTAGTTGTAGATGGCGTAAGGAATCGCGCCGTTACGGTGGATTTCCTCGAAGGTGATTTCCCATTCGTTGTGGCACTCAATGCCCGTAAACGTTACCATCGGATAGAGTGCGCCCGCCAAGCCCTGTTCGCGCGCGTTGTGTTGCGCCTGCGGCAGTTGGTTGCGGCGGTATTGCAGCAGGTTGCGGGTAACTTCGGGTTCCGCCAGTGCGAGGTAGAGCGGCACGGCGTAGGCTTCGGTGTCCCAATAGGTCGCGCCGCCGTATTTTTCGCCGGTAAAGCCTTTCGGGCCGATGTTCAGGCGCGCGTCTTCGCCGTAGTAGGTGGAGAACAGTTGGAACAGGTTGAAGCGGATACCCTGCTGCGCTTCGTCGCTGCCTTCGATGACTACGTCGGCGATTTCCCAACGGTGCAGCCAGCCTGCTTTGTGCGCGTCCAGCAAGGTTTCAAACGCAACGCCTGCGATTTTTTCCGACAAGGCGCGGCCTGCGGCTTTCACCGCTTCCAAGCCCTGATAATCGCGGCTGGTGGTAACAATCACGCGTTTTTCAAAAGTTTCGGGCGTACTGCCGACTTCGGCTTCGAAAGAATTGGAGACCTGCCAGTCGGTTTGGCTGCCACCGAGGGCTTTGAAGCTGCCGGCGAAGGTTTGCTCGGCGTTGACGATGAATTGCTCTACGCCGAAGGGATTGGCGACGGTTTGGGTGGCAATGTAGGAGCGGTCGTCTGAAACGCCTTTGTCCAATACCTGCCAGAATTTTTCTTCGTAGTTGGAATCTTCGTTTTTCACGTCGGCGTCGATGATGGAATCGATGCGGACTTGGTGGGTTTTGCCGTCAACGGACACAGCTTCCCAGCGGATAACCGCCAGCTCTTTTTGCGCGACGGACAGGAATTTGCACACATCGAAACGCACGCCGAATACGGTGAACGAGCGGCGCAACACGCCATGCTGCATATTGAGTTCGATGGAGAAGCCGGCAACGTCGTTTTTCGCCAAATCCACTTCCTGCCCGTCGACAAAGATTTTAACTTTGCTGAAATTGAGCGCGTTGATGGCTTTGCCGAAATATTTGGGGTAGCCGTTTTTCCACCAGCCGACGCGGGTTTTGTCGGGGAACCACACGCCGGCGATGTAGGTGCCCAAGTGGCTGTCGGCGGAATAGGTTTCCTCAAAGCTGCCGCGCATACCCATATAGCCGTTGCCCAAGCTGGTCAGGCTCTCTTGCAGCCGTTTGTGTTCTTTTTCCAGTTTTGCCGAACGCAGCGTCCAAGGGCTGACTTCCATGATTCTTGTATACATCGTAAAGCTCCTGTTTTGATGGTTTTATGGCAAACCGTTTTGAAATACGGTTCGTCTTACTTAAATCAAATAAAGCGTCGGCAGAAGCTTCAGACGACCCTCCTGCCGATAAATGAAGAAAATTATACGCCGCCGTGTGTTTCTTTAATCAGGAACACGGAAAACGCGCCCAGCAGCAGGACGACGCCCCCTACCAAGAACATATTGGCCTGCAAACCGCCCATCATCGGGAACAACATGAAGCTCAACAGCGAAGCAACAATCTGAGGCATACAGATGGAGCCGTTGAACAAGCCCAAATAAGTGCCCATATGCTTGCCCGACAAGGCGTTGGTTACAATCGTCAGCGGATAAGTGATGATGCCCGCCCAAGCAATACCGATTAAGATGTAAGACAACACCAGCGCGTATTGGTTGCTGATGAAGAATACGGAGAAAAAGCCGAGCGCGCCCAAAGCCAGGCAGCTGAAATAACCCGCCTTAAGGTATCGGTTGGGGATTTTCGCCAATACAAACGAACAAATCACCGCCGCAACCGACTGCACCGCCGCCAATACACCGTACCAGTTGCCCGCTTCCTGATAGCCTACGGAAGACGCATCGGTCGTGTGCCAGACGTTTTCCGCAATCGCGCCAGCGGAATAAGTCCACATATATTGGAAAGCGAACCAGCAGAAAAACTGCACCAGAGTGACCGTCCAAAACGCTTTAGGCGCGGTTTTCAAGAGTTCGAACCAGTTGGCTTTTTCCTGATTTGCCGCCACGTCGATGCCGTGATAGCGGGCGTAGGTTTCCGGGTCGTATTCCTTCACTTTGAAAATCGTGAACGCACTGGTAATCACCAACAACGCCGCGCCCACATAAAACGCCACGACCACGGTCTGCGGTACGACGCCTTTCTCGGCAGTATTCGCCAAACCGATATACGCAAACACAAACGGCAGAATCGCCGCCACAACCGCGCCCGTATTCGCCAAGAAGCTCTGAATCCCGTAGGCGTAGCTTTTTTGCTCCTCATTGACCATGTCGCCGACCATCATTTTAAACGGCTGCATCGCCATATTCGACGACACGTCCAACAGCGCAATCATCAGCGCGCCGAACGACAAGGCCGCCAGCGACGCATAGCCGAAGCCGAAGCTGCCCGAGTTCGGCATCAAAATCATCACAATGACCGCAATCAGCGTGCCGTAAAGCAGATACGGCAGACGGCGACCGCCCAAGCGCGGATTCCAAGTGCGGTCGGAGTAATGACCGACAATCGGCTGTACCAGCATCCCCGCCAACGGCGGCAGGATAAAGAACCAGCCGAGGCTGTGCGGGTCGGCACCGAGCGTCTGGAAGATGCGGCTCATCTGCGAGCTTTGCAGGGTAAAGGCCGTCTGAACGCCGAGAAAACCGAAACTGAGCATCCAAATCGTGCTTTTCGGCAGCGAGGGCAAGCCCTGCCGCGTAGGTTGCGTATTGTCCGACATGAGGTAGTCCTTTCGTTTTTTTGTAAAGAAAGCAATAAAACCATTTAAGCATTGACCCAAACCAGCCCTATTCGTTCATTTATCTTTACAATCGGGCGTTCGAAAAATTAAGGAAGGGGTCGTCTGAAAGCGTAGTTCTGATAAGCACGGGAAAGCGTCATGTTGCCCGTACGCAAAATTTCCCCATTCTATCCACGACGGCGGCAAACAGACAACCGTTGCACGTCCCAAACCTGTCTTACATCAAACATAACGGCAAACTTTCTTTTCCCCTATTTACAGAATACATTCCCTGCCTTTTGCCCGAAAAAGAGAAAAATCCCCACAGACAGTTTTCAGACGACCTTTTTCAATTCACCGTTTAAAATAGTAAACCGCCCTAAAACAGGGTAAAATACGCTCCGTTTCCAACACGACGCCTGAATCTGCAGGCTTTTATTATGGACCTTCCCAGTTCGTTTTTACTGAACTTCCCTTCCGGTTTATCCCGAAATACACGATAACCATCCCGCCGAAATGCTTTCCCGCATCCGGCGGGCGGAGCATTTATGAGCATCGAACAAACCCCTCCGAACCTTGAAAACGACGGTATCGAAAGCGACGTAGAGCGCGTTTCCGCCGATTTCGACCGTATCCACGCGCTGTGCGAAATTCTTTCGCCCGCCTTCCCGCAAATTGAGGAAGGCGTGCCGATTGAGGACGAGGCGCTGCGCGATAAATTCACCGAGCTGACCGTCCTTTTGAACGAGCTGCACCCTGCCGACGTGGCGGCGGTGTTGGAGTCGTTGCCACCGCGTGAACGTAATATCGTTTGGCTTCTGGTCACGCCTGAAGACGACGGCGAAGTGTTGCTGGAAGTCTCCGACGCGGTGCGCGAAACGCTGATTGAGTCGATGGACAAAGACGAGCTGTTGGCGGCGGTCGATGACTTGGACGCGGACGAACTGGCGGAGCTGGCGGGCGATTTGCCGCACCAAGTGGTCTATGAAGCCTTGCAGACGCGTGACGAGGAAGAGCGCGCCCAAGTCAAAGCGGCGATGTCATATGAGGACAATCAAGTCGGCGCGATTATGGACTTCGAACTGGTCAGCATCCGCGCCGACGTTGCCTGCGAAGTGGTGCTGCGTTACCTGCGCCGTTTCGAAAGCCTGCCCGACCATACCGACAAGATTTTCGTGGTCGATGAAAACGACATCCTGCAAGGCGTGCTGCCCATCCGCAAACTTTTGGTTGCCGATCCCGAAGACTTGGTGGCGGACGTGATGGCGACCGAAGTCGTGCGCTTCCGTCCCGAAGACGACGTGGAAGAAGCGGCGCAGGCGTTCGAACGTTATGACTTGGTTACCGCGCCCGTCGTCGATGAAAACAAAAAGCTCATCGGCAGGATTACCATCGACGAGATGGTGGACGTTATCCGCGAAGAATCGGAAGCGGATATGTTGAACATGGCGGGTTTGCAGGAAGAGGAAGATTTGTTCGCACCCGTCTGGGATTCGGTGAAAAACCGCTGGATGTGGCTTGCTGTCAACCTCTGCACCGCCTTTCTCGCCAGCCGCGTTATCGGCGCGTTTGAAGGCAGTATCGAAAAAATCGTCGCACTCGCCGCGCTGATGCCCATCGTCGCCGGTATCGGCGGCAATTCGGGCAATCAAACCATCACCATGATTGTCCGCGCGATGGCGATGGGGCAGTTGACGGGGATGCAGGCAGGGCGGTTGTTGAAAAAAGAAGTCGGCGTCGCCTTAGTCAACGGCATCATCTGGGGAACGGTCATGGGCGTGGTGTCATGGCTGCTGTACGGCAGCATCGGCATCGGTTTGGTGATGGTCGCCGCAATGACGCTGAACCTCTTGCTCGCCGCCTCGGTCGGCGTACTCATCCCCGTCATCATGGAAAAATCCGGCCGCGACCCTGCTTTGGGCAGCTCGGTGCTGATTACGGCGGTAACGGATTCCGGCGGTTTTCTGATTTTCTTGGGACTGGCGACAATGTTCTTGCTGTAAGGCCGTCTGAAAAGCGGATGGAAAAGATTAAAGGTCGTCTGAAACCATGTGATTATGGGTTTCAGACGACCTTTTTAATTTTTATGGGGGAGGAAAGTGAATCTAAGCTAAACAAACAGCTTTTCCTGATAGGCAAATCCAACGCGGCGGCGGGTAGGGCGTTGCGATACCTGCTGCGGATTGTAGCGTGGGCTTTGCCCACGGAATTGATGGTTTGGTTTCCGAGTCGGGAGATAACATAGCATCGTTTTTTCGTGGGCGAAGCCCACGCTACACTGCCCTACCCCACTATTATAGTGGATTAACTTTAAACCAGTACGGC
>NZ_KV789486.1:4130-29489 GCF_001807625.1 Neisseria sp. HMSC03D10 | reverse complement strand
TGTCCTGATTTAAATTTAATCCACTATACTTTCAAGTCATCTAAAAACAGGTTACAAAGATAAAAGGTCGTCTGAAATACAAAATCAGTCCGCATTTGGGCGAAACTGTGTTTTCAGACGACCTATTGTGCAATAACCAAATCAATATACAAAAAGCCGTCTGAAATCAATCTTTCAGACGACCTTTTGTGTTGCTTAAGCGTTAACGCCCGTACATTTCCCACAAGCTTTCTTGCAGGCTGAAGGCGGGTTCGCCGTTTTCGGGTTGGGCGCGGGTGTAGCTGCCGTCGGGCTGCATCAGCCATGCGCGGGTGTTGTCTTGCAGCGCCATTTCGATGCCTTCGCGGATGACGCGGGCTTTGAGTTCTGGCGTGGTGATGGGGGTTGCGACTTCGATGCGGCGGAAGAAGTTGCGCCCCATCCAGTCGGCACTGGAGATGAAGGTGTCGTCCGCGCCGTTGTTGTGGAAGCAGTAAACGCGCGAGTGTTCGAGCTGTCTGCCGATAATGGAGCGGACGCGGATGTTTTCGGACAGGCCTTTGACACCGGGGCGCAGGGTACACATGCCGCGCACAATGAGGTCAATTTGTACGCCTGCGCTGCTGGCGCGGTAGAGGGCGTCGATGACGCTCGGTTCAATCAGCGAATTCATTTTGGCGCGGATGCGGGCGGGTTTGCCTGCTTTGGCGTGTTGGATTTCGCGCTCGATGCGGTCGATGACCATTTTATGCAGGGTGAACGGACTTTGGTAGAGCTTGTTCAGACGACCCGGTTTGCCCAAGCCTGTGATTTCCATAAAGAGGGTGTTCACGTCGGCGGTGATTTGGTCGTCGGCGGTGATGATGCCGAAGTCGGTGTAGATGCGCGATGTGCCTTGGTGGTAATTGCCGGTGCCGAGGTGGGCGTAGCGTTTGAGCGCGCCGTTTTCGCGGCGGATGACGAGTGCCATTTTGGCGTGGATTTTGTAGCCGAATACGCCGTAAACGACGTGTGCGCCTGCGTTTTCAAGCTGTTGCGCCCAGTTGACGTTGTTGGCTTCGTCAAAACGCGCCATGAGTTCGACGACGACGGTTACTTGTTTGCCGGCAAGGGCGGCTTTCATCAGGGCGCGGACGAGTTCGGAATTGCTGCCTGTGCGGTAGATGGTCATTTTGACGGCAAGGACGGCCGGGTCGGCGGCGGCTTCGCGTATCATTTGGACGACCGGGTCGAAGGACTGATACGGATGATGCAGCAGGATGGGTGACTGTTTCGCCAGTTTGAAAATAGAGCCGTTCTTGCGCAATGCTTTCAGACGACCTGCTCCGCGTGCGGGAAACTTGAGGTCGGGACGATCAACCAAATCGGGCACGGCATTAAGGCGCACGAGGTTGACCGGGCCTTTGACTTGGTAAAGTTCGGCGGGGGTGAGTTTGAACTGGGCGAGCAGGAAGTCGTGGATGTGGGGCGGGCAGGTGTCGGCGACTTCGAGACGCACGCCGTCGCCGTATTCACGGTCGTGCAATTCGTTTTGAATGGCGGCGCGCAGGTTTTTGAGGTCTTCTTCATCGACGGTCAGGTCGCTGTCGCGGGTGAGGCGGAACTGGTGGCAGCCTTTGACCGTCATGCCGGGGAAGAGTTTGCCGACGTGGGCGTGCAGGATGGAGGAGAGGAAGACGAAGCCGCTGCCGCCTTCGCACAATTCGGCGGGCAGGGGGACGACGCGCGGCAGGATGCGCGGGGCTTGCACAATCGCCATACCGGAAGGGCGGCCGAATGCGTCCGTACCTTCAAGCTCGACGGCGAAGTTGAGCGATTTGTTCAGCGGGCGCGGGAAGGGGTGCGACGGGTCGAGTCCGATGGGGGTGAGGATGGGCAGCAGCTCGGCATCGAAATACTGCTCAATCCATTTTTGCTGTCCTTGCGTCCAGTTGCGGCGGCGGTAAAAATGGATGCCTTGTTTGCCCAGTTCGGGCTGCAAGACTTCGTTGAACAGGCGGTATTGCTCCTGTATTAGCGCGTGTGCTTCGGCGGCGACGGCAGCGATGGTTTCAGACGGCGTGGTGCCGTTGTCCAAACGCTCGTGCGGATTCATTTTTTGCGCACGTTTGAGCCATGCCATGCGTACCTCGAAAAATTCGTCGAGATTGGAAGAGACGATGCACAAAAACCGCAAACGTTCCAAAAGCGGTACGTTTTCATCCTGCGCCTGCGCCAAAACGCGGCGATTGAAAGCGAGCAGGCTTAGTTCGCGGCAGAGGATGCGGTTTTGTTCGGGCATGGTGTTCTCCTGAAGCGGGTGGGTCGGACAGTTAATTGGGAAGTATAACGCGTTTCGGACGGGCGGGGCAGTGGTGCGGGATGGGCGGGCGGTTGGCAGGGCGGGAGGTCGTCTGAAAAGGTAGATTCACTATAAAAACAAACGTATTTACAAAAGCAGAATTAAGATAAAAAACCATAAAAATAGTCGTCTGAAAATGAATTTGCGAGTTTGTTCTATCGTTTCAGACGACTATTTTCATCAGAGGAAGATTCGCGGGCGAAGCCCACGCTACGGGTCGTCGCGGTTGAGTTTAAACCGTTTCAAATAATATAAGGTCGTCTGAAACCCGTTTTCAGACGACCTTTGTCGTTTTACTTCACTGCCGATTCAAATCAGAACAAGCCGTGGATCACGCCGTCTGCGTCCACGTCGATTTTCTCGGCGGCGGGAACTTTAGGCAGGCCGGGCATTTTCATCATGTTGCCGCACAGGGCGACGATGAAACCTGCGCCCGCGGAAACGGTGATGCCGCGCACGGTGATGCGGAAGCCTTCGGGGCAGCCCAAGAGTTTGGCGTTGTCGCTGAGGGAATATTGGGTTTTCGCCATGCAGACGGGCATTTTGTCCAAGCCCAGTTTTTCCAGCGAGGCGATTTCGGCGGATGCTTCTGCGCTGAAATCGACGTCTTCCGCGCCGTACACTTTTTGGGCGATGGCGCGGATTTTGTCTTTGATGCTCAATTCGACATCGTAGGCGAAGCCGAAGTTATTGGGTTGGTTGTCGATGGCGTTGACGACTTTGCGCGCCAAATCCGCGCCGCCCGCGCCGCCTTTGCCCCACACTTCGGTCAGGGAAACTTCGACGCCGTGTTCGGCGCAGGCTTTTTCAATCATTGCCAACTCGGCATCGGAGTCGGACACGAAGCGGTTGATGGCGACGACGACGGGCAGGCCGAATACGTTTTTCAGGTTGGAAATGTGTTTCAGCAGGTTGGGCAAACCTTTTGCCAAGGCTTCGAGGTTTTCTTCGCCAAGATTGGCACGCTCCACGCCGCCGTTGTATTTCAAAGCGCGGACGGTGGCGACGACAACAGCCGCATCAGGTTTCAAATCCGCCAGACGGCATTTGATGTCGCAGAATTTTTCCGCGCCCAAATCCGCGCCGAAGCCTGCTTCGGTAACTGCATAGTCGGCAAGGTGTTTCGCCAAACGGGTGGCGGTAACGGAGTTACAGCCGTGGGCGATGTTGGCGAACGGGCCGCCGTGTACGAAGGCGGGCGTGCCTTCGATGGTTTGCACCAAGTTGGGCTTGATGGCGTCTTTAAGCAATGCCGCCATCGCGCCGTGGGCTTTCAAATCTTTGGCGTAAACGGGGCTGCCGTCTTTGGCGTAGGCGACGAGGATGTTGCCCAAACGCTCTTTCAAATCGCTGATGTCTTTGGCAAGGCAGAATACCGCCATGACTTCGGAGGCGACGGTGATGTCGAAGCCGTCGGGACGAATCACGCCGTCAACAGGTTTGCCCATGCCGTCGATGATGTTGCGCAACTGGCGGTCGTTCATATCGACCACGCGCCGCCACAGCACGCGTTTGGGGTCGATGTTCAAGTCGTTGCCTTGGTAGATATGGTTGTCGAGCATGGCGGCGAGCAAGTTATTCGCCGCGCCGATGGCGTGGAAGTCGCCGGTGAAGTGCAGGTTGATGTCTTCCATCGGCAAAACTTGGGCATAGCCGCCGCCTGCCGCACCACCTTTAACGCCGAACACAGGCCCCAAAGAAGGTTCGCGCAGGGCGATAACAGAATCTTTGCCGATGTGGCGCAACGCGTCCGCCAAACCGATGGTCACGGTGGTTTTGCCTTCGCCCGCCGGAGTCGGGTTGATGGCGGTAACCAAAATCAGACGGCCTTGTTTTTGCGGCAGTTTGAACGCTTCGGCAGGATTGATTTTGGCTTTGTAATGGCCGTAGGGTTCGATATTGTCCACGTTCAAACCCAGCTTGGCGGCAATTTCGCCAATCGGACGCATGGCGGAAGATTGGGCGATTTCGGCATCGGTTTTGAAGCTCATGATTTTCCTTTACTGAATGGAGAAGAAAAAGAAGAAGGTCGTCTGAAACCGGCAAACCACCGCTCCGACAGACGCTGGAATATGAAGAGTATTCAGTCTATTATAACGTTATCTGCGGGCACGCCGCAGTGAAAAATTCGATAGTTCAATAAAAATACAGTTCATATTGTTGACAATTCATAATCAAAGGTCGTCTGAAAAATGTCTGTCCCAAAAGATTTGCACACCCACACCATACCCGCCGTCTATTTTTCCGACACCGCCACCGAACACGCCCGCCGTTTGGCGCAGAAATTCGACCTCCCTACCCTGCCCTGCCCGCCCGACAGTGGCGAATACCTGCTTGCCGATGCGGAGGGCGTCAGCTTGTGCCGCGCGGGGGAAAAGGGGCGCGTCCGCGTCGACTTCGGCGGCGGCGCAGCCCAATACCGGCGCACCAAAGGCGGCGGCGAGCTGATTGCCAAAGCGGTCAACCACACAACCAAACCGACCGTCTGGGATGGCACCGGCGGACTCGGGCGCGACAGTTTCGTCCTCGCCTCGCTCGGTTTGAACGTCCACACTTTCGAGCAGCATCCCGCCGTTGCCTGCCTGCTTGCCGACGGCCTCGAACGCGCGCTGCAAGCGCCTGAAATTCAAGACATCGCCCGCCGCATGACTTTCCATTATGGCAACGCCGTCGAATTGATGCGCGAACTCGCCGCACAATCGCGCCCCGACATTGTCTATCTCGACCCCATGTACCCCGAACGCCAAAAGTCCGCCGCCGTCAAAAAGGAAATGGCGTATTTCCACAGCGTCGTCGGTGCCGCCCAAGAAGAAGCCGAGCTGCTTGCCACCGCCCGCGCCGTCGCCAAAAAACGTGTCGTCGTCAAACGCCCGCGCCTCGGCGAATTTCTCAACGGCGAAAAACCCGCCTACCAATACACGGGCAAAAGCACCCGCTTCGATGTGTACTTGCCCGATCATCCGGTTAAAGACGGGGAATAATTCAAAACGCGAAAAGGTCGTCTGAAAATCAGTTTTCAGACGACCTTTTACCAACGTGACCATAAATCTCTGACCGCACAAACTGTAGCCATTCATTTCCGCATAAGCCAAAAGCCAGAAGGCCAGTCAGGTTACAACCCAATCCATCGCTCCTTTCATAAAAAATTCTCGCCCTTAAATCCTCATTAATATCAAAAAGTCGTCTGAAAGCAGGCAAAATGGTTTATCGGCATCCCGGCCTGAATTTTCAGACGACCTTTTCCCTTCATAAACCAACAAATTAGAATAAACACTCGTTGAAAAAATACGCATTCGGACGAATTTTCCGAATTTGCCCGTTTTGTTCAAAAACCGCCTTTTTTCGAGATTTTGCTAGACATTTGTCGGCAAGTTCGGGAAAATAGTCAAATTCATTTACAGGGTTTCTGCTCCTGCGAATGCCCTTTATGCAACCCAATACCGTCCGGCTTGCGCCGTTGCCGCAGGCCGGTTGTTTTCTGAAATATCACGCAACAAACACGGCCGCTTCACGACATTTGGGCCGTATCGTAAAGGAACGAAAATGGATTTGCGCAAATTAAAAAAACTGATTGATTTAGTAGAAGAATCAGGTATCGCCGAAATCGAAGTGACCGAAGGAGAGGAAAAAGTCCGCATCACCCGCGCCACCGCCGCTCCGGCCCCCGTTTATGCCGCGCCCGCCCAAGTAGCGGTGCCTGCCCCTGCACCCGCCGCCGCGCCTGCCGCCGCAGCAGCCCCCGCTCCCGCAGCCCCAGCCGCCCGCGACCTGTCCAACGCGCAAAAATCGCCTATGGTCGGTACGTTCTACCGCGCGCCCGGCCCGAATGCCGCCTCCTTCGTCGAAGTCGGTCAGCAAGTCAAAGCCGGCGATACGCTGTGTATCATCGAAGCGATGAAGTTGATGAACGAAATCGAAGCCGAGAAATCCGGCACGGTTAAAGAAATTCTGGTGGAAAACGGTACGCCTGTGGAATTTGGCGAGCCGCTCTTCATCATCGAATAATCCGTTTTCAGACGACCTTCCGGATTGCGGAGAGGTCGTCTGAAATGCTTTCCAACTCAGGATTTCCACCATGCGCCTGCTGTTAGCCACTTCCTGCCCTTCGCCGTATTCTTCACCATCGGCCGTCCGATTGCGGGCATCATCTGTCTGATTCTCCAATTCACCTTAATCGGCTGGATTCCTGCCGCCATGTGGGCGGTGTACGCGTTGAGCCAATACAAGACCGATGAAAAAATCCGTAATGCGTTGGGCAAAAGGTAACAAGCAGGTCGTCTGAAACCACAGGAAAGGTCATCATGCTGAAAAAAGTATTAATCGCCAACCGAGGCGAAATCGCGCTGCGCGTCCTGCGTGCCTGCCGTGAAATGGGCATCGCCACCGTCGCCGTGCATTCCGAAGCCGACAAAGACAGTCTGCACGTCAAACTTGCCGACGAATCCGTGTGCATCGGCCCTGCCGCTTCCGCACAAAGCTATCTCAATATCCCCGCCATCATCGCCGCCGCAGAAGTTACCGGCGCGGATGCCATCCACCCGGGCTACGGCTTCCTTGCCGAAAACGCCAATTTTGCCGAACAGGTCGAACAATCCGGCTTCATCTTCATCGGCCCCAAAGCCGAAACCATCCGCCTGATGGGCGACAAAGTTTCCGCCAAACACGCGATGATTGAAGCGGGCGTACCTTGCGTTCCCGGTTCGGACGGCGCCCTGTCCGACGATCCCGCCGAAATCCTCAAAACTGCCGACAAAGTCGGTTATCCCGTGATTATCAAAGCATCGGGCGGCGGCGGCGGACGCGGTATGCGCGTGGTCGAGAAAAAAGAAGACCTCATCAAATCCGTCGAAATGACCAAAGCCGAAGCAGGCGCGGCGTTCGGCAACCCGATGGTCTATATGGAACGCTACCTGCAACGCCCGCGCCACGTCGAAATCCAAGTGCTTGCCGACGAACACGGCAACGCTATCTACCTCGCCGAGCGCGATTGTTCCATGCAGCGGCGCCACCAAAAAGTCATCGAAGAAGCACCCGCTCCCTTCATCGACGAAAAAGCCCGCGAAAAAATCGGCAAAGCCTGTACCGACGCCTGCAAACGTATCGGCTACCGCGGCGCAGGTACGTTTGAATTCCTGTATGAAAACGGCGAATTTTTCTTTATCGAAATGAACACCCGCGTCCAAGTCGAACACCCCGTTACCGAGCTGATTACCGGCGTAGACATCGTACAGGAACAAATCCGCATTGCCGGCGGCCTGCCTTTGCAATACAAGCAAAAAGACATCCACATCGAAGGCCATGCTTTCGAGTGCCGCATCAATGCCGAAGACCCGTACAACTTCATCCCCAGCCCAGGCCTGATTGAAAGCTGCCACCTGCCCGGCGGCTTCGGTATCCGCGTGGACAGCCACATTTACCAAGGCTACCGCATCCCGCCGTACTACGACAGCCTGATCGGTAAAGTCTGCGTCATCGGCAAAACCCGCGAGCAGGCAATGGCAAAAATGCGCGTCGCCCTCGCCGAGCTTGCCGTAACCGGCATCAAAACCAATACCCCGCTGCACCGCGATTTGTTCAGCGACCCCGGTTTTGAAAAAGGCGGCGTCAGCATCCACTATCTGGAACACTGGCTGGAAGAACGCAAAGCCAAACAGGACAAATAAAACCGTCCCGTTTGTATAGTCGAAGGTCGTCTGAAAAACCATATGGCTTTCAGACGACCTTTTTTCAGACAGGTTGAAACCTGATTTCGGGTGTACATCAGCGATTGCCGACAAGCCTATAATTATGACTGAGTAAGCCTGTCCACCGCCATTTCACGCAAGAAAAAAACGTGTTCAGGCAGAAAAACGATTCAATTTAAAACAAACACCGCTGTTACGCCCATAGTCCAAATATATATACCGCAAACGACCAACATCGCGTATTTGACCACCATTTCCTAATTTCAGACGACCCCACCGAGAAAGCCCACCATGTCCTATCAACAAATCACCATCAACGTTAATGACGCCGTTGCCGAACGCCTCGCCGATGCCCTGATGGAACACGGCGCACTCTCCGCCGCCATCGAAGACGCCTACGCAGGCACCGAAAACGAACAAGCCATCTTCGGCGAACCCGGTATGCCGACCGAACAAATCTGGCAGCAAAGCAAAGTCATCGCCCTGTTCGGCGAAAACGACGATGCCGCAGCCATGATTCAAGCCGCCAGCCAAGCATGCGGGTTGAAAGACTTGGCATACACCAGCGAAATCCTTGCCGACCAAGACTGGGTGCGCCTGACCCAAGCGCAGTTCGACCCCATCCAAATTTCCGAGCGCCTGTGGATTACCCCCTCTTGGCACGAAGCGCCCAACAGCAACGCCGTCAACCTCCAGCTCGACCCCGGCCTAGCCTTCGGAACAGGCAGTCATCCGACCACCCGCCTTTGCCTCAAGTGGCTGGACACACAACTCAAAGGCGGCGAAAGCGTCCTCGACTACGGCTGCGGCTCCGGCATCCTGACCATCGCCGCCCTCAAGCTCGGCGCAGGTTCTGCCGTCGGCGTCGATATTGACGAACAAGCCATCCGCGCCAGCAAGGACAACGCCGCACAAAACAACATCGATGCACAGTTCTACCTGCCCGACGGTTTGCCGCAAGGGCAATTCGACATCGTCGTTGCCAACATCCTCGCCAACCCCCTGCGCATGCTCGGCGAAATGCTCGCCGCCCGCACCAAACAAGGCGGCCGCATCGTGTTGTCCGGTCTGCTGGACGAGCAAGTCGAAGAACTCAGCGGCATTTACCGCCAATGGTTCGACATCGAACCCGCCGAAATCGACGAAGGCTGGGCAAGGCTCAGTGGCGTCAAACGCTGATAACGATACGCTCAAACAAAAGGTCGTCTGAAAACCGCTTCAGGTTTCAGACGACCTTTTATGTTCAACCTATAATTTCAAAAACTGCTGTATTACCTACAAATTTTCTGTTGATTAAATTTAAATCAGGACAAGGCGACGAAGCCGCAGACAGTACAGATAGTACGGAACCGATTCACCTGGTGCTTCAGCACCTTAGAGAATCGTTCTCTTTGGGCCAAGGCGAGGCAACGCCGTACTGGTTTAAAGTTAATCCACTATACTTTATTAAGCATGTGATCGAGAACCATTTTGACCAAACACATTATCAAATTCATTACTCTCTAAAATTTCTTTGATTTCAGCAACTTTGTCGTCATTTAAAACGACTTCGCTATATTGTGCAATGTATTCATTGAATTCTGTAGATTCAATGACATTATCCGGCATCATAGTTTGGAATTGGCAATTTCCCGAAAATACGACAACCGAGTAAAACAAACGCGGGCTTAAATCAAGCTGCCGCACTAAAGCTTGGATATAGCGTTGATTCTGTGCCAATGGATTAGGGAAAAGCATCTTGGTTCTATGGAATTTCTGCGTCCACATCCCATCTCCGTTATCCCCCCAAATACGGCCTTGGTAATTCGGTGTAGATACGATAAAAATACCGAATCGTGAAACGTAAACATAATCAATTTGTTCATGTGTTCCTGAAATACGTATATCAAGATGACGGAAAACATGATATGAATTTTCATCCAAGTAGCATTGAGCACGCACATTAACAGCAAAACGGCTGATAAACCGTTTTACTGAATCTTGCTTACTGACAAGCGCAGCCAAAATCAGTATCAGGCTATATCCCGCCATACCTGATACACCATCCCCAAATATGAAATCAAAGTTCATGACAAATTATCCGCAATATGAAATATTTATTTTTTTTCGCAATAGGTTACACATTAATTTATGATAATGTATTTTAAAATTATAACCCAATTAGCATTTTTTACAATAAAAATACCGTTTATGCAAAATAAAAACCTCTTGTCTATAAATTTTGTTGTTTTTTGATTCCAAATAAAATAGCAATCCTCCTAAATAGCCAAACTTTATTCATTATTGGAATAGGCAATAGGTGTCCTTAAAAACAAAAAAGTCGTCTTAAATACATTCAGACGATATTAAAACAACTTTAAAATGCGATAGATCCTTACCAAAATATTTGCTTTATCCTATAAAAACCGTATTCAGTAAACAACCTTTATTGCCGAATCAGAAAAGTAAAATTATGCGCAATAAAGGAATCATTTAAAACTTTTCTATACCATTCGTTACCTAAGATTCTGCCCTGCTAAAAATCATTTATCATAAAAAAGCACGGTAATCAACCGTGCTTTTTGTAAAGCAAATCTGCTTATTTGTTTTTGTGCGAACGAAGATAATCCAAGGTTTTGAGCTGGGCAATAGCTGCGGCCAAGGCTTTGTGTGCTTCAGCCAGCGATTTATCGTCTTTGGCTTGAGAAATGCCGGTTTCCGCCGCCTTCTTGGCAGCTTCCGCGCGCTCCCGATCCATCTCGGAACTGCGTACGGCAACATCCGCCAACACAGTAAGTTGGTTGGGCTGCACTTCCAGCACTCCGCCGGACACGGCAACAAGCACTTCTTCGGCTTCGCCCGGCACGGTCAAACGCAATGCACCGGGACGTACCAAACTCATAATCGGCTCGTGTCGCGGATAAATACCGAGCTCACCTTGAACAGTCGGAACCACTACAAAACTGGCTTCGCCTGAATAGATGTTCTGCTCGCTACTTACCACTTCAACTCGCATGATGCTCATGCCGACCTCCTTAGTTTAAGGTTTTCGCTTTCTCGACCGCTTCTTCGATACCGCCTACCATGTAGAAAGCTTGTTCAGGCAGATGGTCGTATTCACCGTTCAAGATAGCTTTAAAGCCGGCAATGGTGTCACGCAGCGATACATATTTGCCGGGAGAGCCGGTAAATACTTCGGCAACGTGGAACGGTTGCGACAGGAAGCGTTGGATCTTACGCGCACGCATCACGGTCAGTTTATCTTCGTCTGACAATTCGTCCATACCCAGAATGGCAATAATATCGCGCAATTCTTTGTATTTTTGCAGGGTAGATTGTACGCCACGGGCTACGTCATAGTGTTCTTGACCCAATACCATCGGATCCAGTTGGCGCGAAGTGGAATCGAGCGGGTCAACTGCGGGGTAAATACCCAAGGAGGCAATATCACGGCTCAATACGACAGTAGCGTCCAAGTGGGCAAACGTCGTTGCAGGAGACGGGTCAGTCAAGTCATCCGCAGGTACATATACGGCTTGAATGGAAGTAATGGAGCCTGTTTGGGTAGAGGTAATACGCTCTTGCAAACGACCCATTTCTTCAGCCAATGTCGGTTGGTAACCTACTGCTGAAGGCATACGGCCCAACAATGCGGATACTTCGGTACCGGCCAGGGTGTAACGGTAGATATTGTCCACGAAGAACAATACGTCACGGCCTTTGCCGCTTTCGTCTTTTTCATCACGGAAGTATTCGGCCATCGTCAAACCGGTCAAGGCTACACGCAGACGGTTGCCCGGAGGTTCGTTCATCTGACCGTAAACCATCGCCACTTTGTCCAATACGTTGGAATCTTTCATCTCGTGGTAGAAATCATTACCTTCACGGGTACGCTCACCCACGCCTGCGAACACGGACAAACCGCTATGTGCTTTGGCGATGTTGTTAATCAATTCCATCATGTTGACGGTTTTACCCACACCGGCACCACCGAACAGACCTACTTTACCGCCTTTGGCAAACGGACACAGTAAGTCAATCACTTTAATGCCGGTTTCCAACAGCTCAGTAGTCGCAGACAGTTCATCAAATTTCGGAGCTGTCTGATGGATAGCACGGTGTTTGTCGGTATCAATCGGACCTGCTTCATCAACAGGCGTCCCTAATACATCGACAATACGTCCCAAAGTGCCTTTACCTACCGGTACTGTAATCGGCGCACCTGTATTGCTTACAGTCATGCCGCGTTTTAAACCATCCGAACTACCCATTGCAATAGTACGGACTACGCCGTCACCCAGAAGCTGTTGCACTTCCAAAGTCAGGCCGTTTGCATCCAATTTCAGGGCGTCGTAAACACGCGGAATGGCATCACGTGGGAACTCCACGTCAACTACCGCACCAATAATTTGTACGATTTTGCCTTGGCTCATTATCGTATCCTAATTTCCTGTTCAGGTTTCAGACGACATTAAACTGCCGCCGCACCTGCTACAATTTCTGACAATTCCGTGGTAATCGCAGCTTGACGCGATTTGTTATATACCAAACGCAACTCTTTAATGGCATTGCCTGCATTGTCGGTGGCTGCTTTCATTGCCACCATACGCGCAGCTTGCTCAGATGCCATATTGTCACTCAATGCTTGGTAAACCACAGACTCTAAATAGCGGCGAACCAGATATTCCAACACAGCGACAGGACTTGGCTCATAACGGTATTCCCAACTGAATGAAGAATAACTCTCCTCGTCTTCTATCACATTTTCGCCGATAGGCAGCAGAACCTCCAATCGTGGTTCTTGACGCATGGTATTCACAAAACACGAATACACCAGATGTATTTTATCTAACTCATGCTTCTCGTAACGTTGGAAGATTTCAGTCAATGGACCAAGCAGCAATTCCATTCTTGGGGTATCACCCAAATTAATCGCACTGGCAATAACGTTCAAACCGATGTTTTGACAAGCTGCCAAACCTTTACTACCTAAACAGACGACATCAACTTCAATGCCTTGTTCTTGGTATTCTTGGACTTGCGCTAAGAATTTCTTCAAAACATTCGCGTTCAAACCACCGCAAAGACCTTTATCAGAGGTGATTAAAATGAAACCTACCCGACGTGTTTCACGATGAGGTGCCAATAATTTAATACCGTGATCTTCATGGGTTCGCGCCAAATGACTCATAACTGTCCGTACTTTTTCGGCATACGGACGCGCCAAGCGCATCCGTTCCTGAGTCTTCCGCATTTTAGAGGTTGACACCATCTGCATCGCTTTAGTGATCTTTTGGGTATTTTGAACACTACGGATTTTGGTGAGAATCTCTTTTCCGACTGCCATTTCAGACTCCTTTCATTTCAGCTCTTAGGCTTGGTAAGCATAAGAAGATTTGAAAGAATTCATGGCTTCGGTCAATGCTTTTTCGCTTTCATCGGACATCGCACCTGATGCGTTGATTGCTTCTAAAACACCAGGATGCTGAGTGCGTACAAAGCTCAAAAATTCCGCTTCGAAAGCCAATGCCTTGGATACCGGTACATCTTCGTAAGAACCATTATTAATGGCCCACAAGGTCAAAGCCATTTCAGCTGTATCCAAAGTGCTGAATTGTTTTTGCTTCATCAATTCAGTAACCACTTCACCGTGTTGCAGCTGTTTGCGTGTAGCTTCATCCAAATCGGAAGCAAATTGCGAGAAGGCTGCCAACTCACGATATTGGGCAAGTGCCAAACGGATACCGCCACCCAGTTTTTTAATTACTTTGGTTTGCGCAGCACCACCTACGCGCGATACCGAAATACCGGCATTAATCGCAGGACGGATACCGGCGTTAAACAAGTCGGTTTCCAAGAAAATCTGACCGTCGGTAATCGAAATTACGTTTGTCGGTACGAATGCAGAGACGTCGCCGGCTTGCGTTTCAATAATCGGCAATGCAGTCAGAGAGCCTGTTTTGCCCTTCACTTCGCCATTAGTCAGTTTTTCAACTTCGTGCTCATTTACACGGGCAGCACGCTCCAACAAGCGGGAGTGCAGATAGAAAACGTCGCCAGGATATGCTTCACGACCGGGAGGACGGCGCAGCAACAGGGAAATTTGACGGTAAGCAACAGCTTGTTTGGACAAGTCATCATATACAATCAATGCGTCTTCACCGCGGTCGCGGAAAAACTCGCCCATCGTACAACCTGCATAAGGTGCAATATATTGCAGAGCCGCAGCTTCAGATGCAGTCGCCGCAACCACAATAGTGTGTTCCATTGCGCCATGCTCTTCCAATTTTCGTACTACATTGGCAATAGAAGATGCTTTTTGACCGATTGCAACATAAATACAGATAACGCCCGTACCTTTTTGGTTGACAATAGCATCCAATGCTACGGCTGTTTTACCTGTTTGACGGTCACCAATGATCAGCTCACGTTGACCGCGACCAATCGGAACCATTGAGTCAATGGCCTTCAGACCGGTTTGCATAGGCTGGTCAACTGATTTACGGGCAATTACACCCGGTGCAATTTTTTCGATTGGCGCTGTGGAAGATGTGTTGATCGGGCCTTTGCCATCAATCGGGCGACCCAGCGCATCTACAACGCGACCAACCAACTCACGGCCGACAGGTACTTCCAAAATACGGCCGGTACAAGTAACTGTGTCGCCTTCTTTAATATGTTCGTATTCACCCAACACTACGGCGCCGACGGAGTCGCGCTCCAAGTTCATCGCCAAACCGAAAGTGTTACCCGGGAATTCGAGCATCTCACCTTGCATTGCGTCTGACAAGCCATGAATACGAACAATACCGTCTGTTACAGAAATAACCGTACCACGGGTACGTACTTCTGTATTTCCAGACAGATTTTCAATTTTAGCTTTAATCAAATCGCTAATTTCAGCAGGATTAAGCTGCATGAAAACTCTCCTAATTTGTCATAGTCGCATACAGGGCATTCAATTTACCCTGCACCGACAAATCCAAGACCTGGTCACCCACTTCAACTTTGACACCGCCAATTAATTCAGGCGCGACTTCAGTTGTAATCTGCAACTTACTGTCAAAGCGTTTTTTCAATATTTCAGCCAACTCAGCCAATTGATCTTCAGTCAATGGATAAGCACTGTAAATCACAGCGGACTTAGTATGATTGAATGACAAGGTTAAAGCTTGATATTGAGCATAGACTTCAGGCAATACAGGCAAACGTTTTTGCTCTGCCAGAACAGTAATGAAATTCTTCAATTCATCACTTTTTAATTCAACGAGTTCGGCAAGTACATTTACCTTTTCAGAAGTATTGATTTCAGGTTGCTCAAGAAAAGAAATCACTTTCTGATTTTGAACAACCGCGGCTAATTCTTCCAGTCCGCCCAACCAAGACTCAATTTGGTTTTTTTCCTGCGCCAGATTAAACAATGCTTTCGCATAAGGTCTGGCAATCGTTGCGAACTCAGCCATAAGATTACAGCTCCTGTTTTAAAGCACTGAGCAGCTGCGCATGTTTTGAAGTATCTACTTCACTGCGCAAAATAGACTCTGCACCTTTAACCGCCAATGCAGCAACCTGTTCACGCAAAACTTCGCGTGCACGATTCATTTCTTGCTGGGCATCAGCTTTAGCTTGTGCTGTAATCCGCACTGCCTCGACAGTAGCTTGCTCTTTCGCTTCTTCTACGATTTTGGCGGCACGTTTTTCGGCGTTTGCTACCATTTCGGAAACTTGGTTACGCCCTTCAGCCAAGAGTTCTGCAACTTTCTTCTCTGCCTGTTCAAAATCGCTCTTACCGCGCTCGGCAGCAGCCAAGCCTTCGGCAATTTTTGCGGCACGCTCATCCAATGCTTTTGCGATTGGCGGCCACACGAATTTCATGGTAAACCAAACCAAACCGAAAAAGACGATGATTTGAGCGAATAAGGTTGCATTAATATTCACGTTAGTTAACCTTCGTACTAGTGTTAATCAAACAGACCGAAGTCTGTACCTAGACGGATCACGCCGTTTGATTATGCACCAAATGGTTTAACGAAGGCGAACAATAGTGCAATAGCCACACCAATCAGGAATGCGGCATCAATCAGACCAGCAATCAGGAACAATTTAGTTTGCAGCGGACCAATCAATTCAGGTTGACGAGCAGAAGACTCCAGATATTTGGAACCGACCATTGCGATACCGATAGAGGCACCCAATGCACCCAATGCTACGATCAAACCACATGCAATTGCTACCAAACCCATTTTTTACTCCTTGAGAAAACAAAGAAAGTTAATGAAAAACTACCTAATAAATTAATGTGCATCATGAGCTTGTCCGATATAGACAAACGCCAAGGCCATAAAGATAAATGCCTGCAGGGTAATCACCAAGATATGGAAAATCGCCCATGCCAATCCGGCAAGGATGTGGAAACCAAACAGAATCGGATCCAACACTTCAACGCTTCCAGATGTCGCCCAAGCGCCACCCAGCAAAGCAATCAGAAGGAACACCAGCTCGCCGGCATACATGTTACCGAACAACCGCATACCGTGAGAAACTGTTTTAGAGAGAAATTCGACCAGATTCAAAAGGAAGTTGGCGGGAGCAAGTTTGGCGCCGAACGGAGCGCTGAACAACTCATGAATCCAACCACGGATACCTTTGATTTTGATATTGTAATAAATACAAATCACCAAGACACCGATAGCCAACGCTAATGTGGTATTCAAATCTGCGGTCGGTACAATACGCAACAATGCATGATGGTTACCGGTAATGTTTTGCCATAGCCACGGGAACAAATCGACCGGCAGCATATCCATGGCATTCATCAGGAAAATCCATACAAACAGCGTCAAGCCTAACGGAGCAATGGCTTTTCGAGATTGCTCGTTGTGAATAATGCTTTTGCACATATCATCCACAAACTCAAACAAAATCTCGACGGCAGCCTGAAAACGCCCCGGCACACCCGCCGTCGCCTTCTTAGCCCCACGCAAAAGTAGGAAACTTCCGATTACACCCAACAATACAGAGAAAAATATTGCATCAATATTAATAAAAGAAAAATCAGCAATATTATCCAAGCCTTGTCCCTTAGCGACATCGGAAAGGCTGGTCAAACTTTGCAAGTGGTGCGTGATGTAATCAGTAGCAGTAATTTTGTCACCTGCCATAATGCTTCACTCTCAACAATACTAAAAAAACGAAATGGCTGACACCGAGCAATCCGAACAAGAACGGAAAGAATATCAAAGACTGATGCCAAACTGCGAATACGGCAAGCATCATCACCAGCGACAGCACTACTTTTAAAATTTCCCCGATAATGAACGCTTTACCATGATACAAAGGGTTGCGCTTGGAAAATTTTAAAAGTAAAACTGCGATAGAAGACGGGACTAAATAACAAACTCCCCCTGCGACAGAAGACCAAAATCCATCCACACCCGCAAAAACAGCACTTAATACAGAAATAATTAATAAAACAATGATTTGATAAACTAAAATCTGATTCATGCAAAATTAGGGGGTACAACGGAAATGGTCAAGCGATGCTAGAATATAATGAAGAAGCCTGCACACGTCAAGAGATAGTTAACCTTTGTGAAATAACACCAGCCACATTTAACAACGTATGTAATTTTTTATTCTATCACAAATTACATTAAATTACAGCCATTATCCAGTAATTCTATTTCAATAAAAAAGTCATCTGAAAACTGGAGAAGACGTTTTCAGATGGCCTTAATTTTAAATTTTCCGCACAACCTAATTCACATCTGATAATCGATGCCCAGCTGTTTCAGCAGATATTCAAATGTTTCCGGCGTATCAAAGTGGAGGACGATTTTGCCTTTTTTGTGATTGGTGGTTTTGACTTCCGCGTTAACGCCCAGCCTTTCGGTCAACACGTCGTTCAGACGACGTATATCGGGGCTGATGGTTTTTTTGATTTCCTGTTTGGTTTGATGGGCGATTTGGCTGCGGCGTTCGACTTCGCGCACCGACCAACCGTTTTTTACTGCTTTTTGCGCCAACTCAAGCTGCTCGACCACGGGCAGGGTCAGCAGGGCGCGGGCGTGTCCCATTTCAAGATGGCGGTGGTAGAGCATTTCTTGGACCGGCTCGGGCAGGCTCAACAGGCGCAGGCTGTTGGAAATGGCGCTGCGGCTTTTGCCGACCGCCTTGGCGATGGTTTCATGAGTCAGCCCGAACTCGTCGGCGAGGCGTTTCAAACCTTGCGCTTCTTCAATCGGGTTTAAGTTTTCGCGTTGCAGGTTTTCAATCAAACCCATTGCCAGCGCAGTCTCGTCGCTGATGGTTTTGATGACGACCGGAATCTCGGTCAGTCCGGCGAGTTGGGATGCGCGCCAGCGGCGTTCGCCGGCAATCAATTCGTATTGGGAAAGGCCGTGTTCGCGCACGATGACAGGCTGGATAACGCCTTGCGCCTTAATCGAATCCGCCAGCTCCTGCAAGGCTTCGTCGTCCATCTGTACCCGCGCCTGATAGCGGCCGGGTTGGATGTCGTTGATGGCGACGGTAGTCAGGCGGTCGCTGCTGCTGTTGTCCACGCCGTTGGAAATCAGGGAATCTAAACCGCGGCCCAAACCGCCTTTTGCTTTTGCCATATTGAATCCTTTTCAGACGACCTTCCATAAAGCGCGTATTCTAGCGGATATTCGCAGGTGGCGACAATTCATATCACACCGTCTGTATTTATCAGACCGTATATTTTCAGCTAAAATCCAGCCTTCTATTTTTTATCGAACCACTCGTCATTCAATGCTTTATTCTTTTCTTACCGATATGTGGGATATTCTGCGTCTGCGCTATAAAAATCCTGCTGATTATTTCTATACGCTGCCTGTCATTTTGGCGATTTTGCTGCTGTTGGGCATGATTAATGCGGCAGATATGTCGACCTTGCTCGGCGTCAGCACTGCCGCCGCCGTCTTTGGCGTGTTGGTTACCGTTATAAAGTGGCTGATTTTGAGCCGTGTGATGCGTCATGTTTTGAGCAGAAACGGCGCGCCACGCCTGCCTTTATGGGGATTCATCTTGGCATCGGAAGCTTTGATGATTCCGGCGCTGCTTGTGTTTTACGTCCCGCAGATTACGCCGCTGCTGATGTTGTGGAAGACTTGGGCGTTTTGGGCGCAGGCTGTCGGCTTGATGAAGATGGGGCAGGTTAAAGTTTGGACGGTATTCAAAGGTTATCTTTTGTACTTCTGCTGCATGGTTCTGATTATAGGGATTTTTATACAGCTGTTTACACTGGCTGGCTGGTTCGATAAAGCAACGCTAATGCAAAACTTTAATGCGTTAACGGCTGCTATGGAGCAGGCGAGATAAGCTAGGGGTCGTCTGAAAATTCACCCTTCTCGTTTTCAGACGACCTTCTTTCAAAGAAAAAACCTGCACGGTTGTCCGTGCAGGTTTTTGTTTGCGCTCAGGTTTGGGCAACCTTACATCATGCCGCCCATTCCACCCATGCCGCCCATGTCAGGCATAGCTGGTTTTTCTTCAGGGATTTCGGCAATCATGCAGTCGGTCGTCAGCATCAGGCCGGCGATAGACGCGGCGTGTTGCAGCGCGGAACGGGTTACTTTGGCGGGGTCGAGTACGCCCATTTCGATCATGTCGCCGTATTCGCCGGAACCTGCGTTGTAACCGTAGTTGCCTTTGCCTTCCAGTACTTTGTTCACGACTACGCTAGGCTCACCGCCTGCGTTGGCAACGATTTGGCGCAGCGGAGACTCAACGGCGCGCAAGACGATTTGTACGCCTGCGTCTTGGTCGGCATTGCCGGTGTGCAGGTTTTCCAGAGCGGCACGGGCGCGCAACAGGGCTACGCCGCCGCCGGCAACCACGCCTTCTTCAACGGCTGCGCGGGTAGCGTGCAGCGCGTCTTCCACGCGGTCTTTTTTCTCTTTCATTTCGACTTCGGTAGCGGCACCGACTTTGATTACTGCCACGCCGCCTGCCAGTTTGGCAACGCGCTCTTGCAGTTTTTCTTTGTCGTAATCGCTGGTTGCGGTTTCGATTTGTTGGCGGATTTCGGCAACACGCGCTTCGATTTGGGCAGCGTCGCCGAAGCCGTCGATGATGGTGGTGTTTTCTTTACCGATTTCGATGCGTTTGGCTTGACCCAAGTCTTCCAAAGTGGCTTTTTCCAAAGACAGGCCGACTTCTTCGGCAATCACGGTGCCGCCGGTCAGGATGGCGATGTCTTGCAACATGGCTTTGCGGCGGTCGCCGAAGCCCGGGGCTTTAACGGCAACGGTTTTCAGGATGCCGCGGATGTTGTTCACAACCAAAGTCGCCAAGGCTTCGCCTTCTACGTCTTCAGCAATAATCAACAGCGGACGGCTGGCTTTTGCCACTTGTTCCAAAACAGGCAGCAGGTCGCGGATGTTGCTGATTTTTTTGTCGAACAACAATACAAAAGGATTGTCCAGCGCAGCGATTTGTTTTTCTGCGTCGTTAATGAAGTAAGGGGACAGGTAGCCGCGGTCGAACTGCATACCTTCGACGACATCCAATTCGTTTTCCAAAGATTTGCCGTCTTCAACGGTAATCACACCTTCTTTGCCGACTTTTTCCATCGCTTCGGCAATAATCGCGCCGACTTGTTCGTCAGAGTTGGCGGAAATCGAGCCGACTTGGGCGATTTCTTTGGAAGTGTCGCAAGGTTTGGCGATGTTTTTCAGCTCTTCAACCAAAGCGGCGACAGCTTTGTCGATACCGCGTTTCAGGTCGGTCGGGTTCATGCCGGCGGTAACGTATTTCATGCCTTCGGCTACGATGGCTTGCGCCAGTACGGTGGCGGTAGTGGTACCGTCGCCCGCTACGTCGTTGGTTTTGGACGCGACTTCTTTCACCATTTGCGCGCCCATGTTTTCGAATTTGTCTTTCAATTCGATTTCTTTAGCGACGGTAACGCCGTCTTTGGTGATGTGCGGGCCGCCGAATGCGCGGTCAACCACTACGTTGCGGCCTTTAGGGCCCAAGGTTACGCGGACGGCGTTTGCCAGAGTGTTCACGCCGCTGACCATTTTTTGGCGGACTTCGTTACCGAACTGTACGTCTTTTGCTGCCATATTTTGATTCTCCTAATTTATTTAATACATTTGATTCTGTCTGAGGTCGTCTGAAAACCTTGTATGCCTTTTCAGACGACCTGTCGTTTTGAATGCACGGAATGCTTATTCCACAATCCCGAAAATGTCTTCTTCGCGCATCACCAACAGCTCTTCGCCGTCGGCTTTAACGGTTTGACCGCTGTATTTGCCGAAAATGATTTTGTCGCCGACTTTGACATCCAGCGGACGGCGCGCGCCGTCTTTACCGATTTTACCCGCACCCACGGCGATCACTTCGCCCATGTCGGGTTTTTCAGCGGCTGCGCCCGGCAAGACGATGCCTGATGCGGTTTTCTCTTCAGCTTCCAAGCGTTTGACGACGACGCGGTCGTGTAAAGGACGGATGGTCATGTTTTATGCTCCGATAAATAGTTTGAAAACAATCATCTGCCTTCATCCGGCAGATGCGGTTTGAAAAAGAAGGCGGCAAGTTTGTCAACAAACTTACCTTAACACAGCGGCAAATTAGGGTTTGTCCCGATAAATTCAAGGGAAGAAGTAAAAATTTTCTATGCGGGGTCGTCTGAAAACAGACATGACAAGTTGCGCACCATTCCTGCCTACTTTCAATGCTGATCAAGCAGACAGACATTTTCAGACGACCTTTTACAGACGGCGGGCTTCACATACTTCAATCAACAAAAAACCAAACATTATTGGCGCAAAACTATGCACACCTTTACAAAATAATATCCTACCTTTAAAATAAATAAAAATTATTATTAATAAATAATTTATCGATTAACTGAAACTTATCCAACAGAAGGAAATTTCCATGACTTCACCCCTGTTCCGCTTCAGCCTGCTTTCAATGGCACTCGCCGCCGGTTTTGCCCACGCGGAAAACGAAGCGAAAGAAAGCGTTACCCTTGATACCGTTACCGTAAAAGGCGACCGCCAAGGCAGCAAGGTCAAAACTAATATCGTCACCCTTCGTCAAAAAGACGAAAGCACATCAACCGATTTGCGCGAATTGTTAAAAGAAGAACCTGCCATCGATTTCGGCGGCGGTAACGGCACATCCCAACACATGACCTTGCGCGGCATGGGTCAGAACTCTGTCGACATCAAGGTGGACAACGCCTATTCCGACAGCCAAATCCTTTACCACCAAGGCAGATTTATTATCGATCCCGCTTTGGTTAAAGTCGTTTCCGTACAAAAAGGCGCGGGTTCCGCCTCTGCCGGTATCGGCGCAACCAACGGCGCGATCATCGCCAAAACCGTCGATGCCCAAGACCTGCTCAAAGGCTTGGATAAAAACTGGGGCGTGCGCCTCAGCAGCGGCTATGCCTCTAATGACGGCGTAAACTACGGCGCAAGCGTATTCGGAAAAGAGGGCAACTTCGACGGTTTGTTCTCTTACAACCGCAACGATGAAAAAGAGTACGAAGCAGGTAAAGGCTACAAAAGTCCCAACGGCGGCAAAACCGTACCTTACAGCGCACTGGACAAACGCAGCTACCTGGCCAAAATCGGAACAACCTTCGGCGACGGCGACCACCGCATCGTGTTGAGCCACATGAAAGACCAGCACCGGGGCATCCGTACTGTGCGTGAAGAGTTTACAATCTTCGAGTCCGACCCTGCAAAAGACAGGCAGAAACCCTCATACCGTGAAACTACCCAATCCAACACCAACTTGGAGTACACGGGTAAAAACCTGGGCTTTGTCGAAAAACTGAACGCCAACGCCTATGTGTTGGAAAACGAACGCTATTCCGCCGATGACAGCGGCAGCGGTTACGCAGGCAATGTGGTCGGCCCTAACCATACCCGAATCGCCACTCGTGGTGCGAACTTCAACTTCGACAGCCGCCTTGCCGAACAAACCCTGTTGAAATACGGTATCAACTACCGCCATCAGGAAATCGAGCCGCAAGCGTTTTTGAACAACGAATTTAAGATCTCCGGTAAGAAACCAGACCCCAAAGATCCTAAAAAAGAAATAGATAAGACCGATGAAGAAAAAGCGAAAGACAAGAAAGTTATGGATCTTGTCCATTCCTACAAACTGTCCAACCCGACCAAAACCGATACCGGCGCGTATATCGAAGCCATTCACGAAATTAACGGCTTTACCCTGACCGGCGGACTGCGTTACGACCGCTTCAAGGTGAAAACCCATGACGGCAAAACCGTTTCAAGCAGCAGCCTTAACCCGAGTTTCGGCGTGATTTGGCAGCCGCACGAACACTGGAGCTTCAGCGCAAGCCACAACTACGCCAGCCGCAGCCCGCGCCTGTATGACGCGCTGCAAACCCACGGCAAGCGCGGCATCATCTCGATTGCCGACGGCACCAAAGCCGAACGCGCGCGCAATACCGAAATCGGTTTCAACTACAACGACGGCACGTTTGCCGCAAACGGCAGCTACTTCTGGCAGACCATCAAAGACGCGCTTGCCAATCCGCAAAACCGCCACGACTCTGTCGCCATCCGTGAAGCCGTCAATGCCGGCTACATCAAAAACCACGGTTACGAATTGGGCGCGTCCTACCGCACCGGCGGCTTGACTGCCAAAGTCGGCGTAAGCCACAGCAAACCGCGTTTTTACGATACACACAAAGATAAATTGTTAAGCGCGAACCCCGAGTTTGGCGCACAAACCGGCCGCACTTGGACGGCTTCCCTTGCCTACCGCTTCCAAAATCCGAATCTGGAAATCGGCTGGCGCGGACGCTATGTTCAAAAAGCCGTGGGTTCGATATTGGTGGCAGGTCAAAAAGGTCGCGACGGCAAACTGGAAAACGTTGTACGCCAAGGTTTCGGTGTGAACGATGTCTTCGCCAACTGGAAACCATTGGGCAAAGACACGCTCAATATCAATCTTTCAGTTAACAACGTGTTCAACAAGTTCTACTATCCGCACAGTCAACGCTGGACCAATACCCTACCAGGTACCGGACGTGATGTACGCTTGGGCGTGAACTACCGCTTCTAAAAAGAGCGGGTAAAATACGGGCAGGTCGTCTGAAGCAGCGTCGGTTTTCAGACGACCTGCCCGTCAATCGGATTTCTCAATCTGGCATTTTCCAAACCTTTTTTGACAACGGCAGGATTGGAACAGGTATTTGATGCGAGCATCCGCTTTGCGGATTTTCAGACAGCCCCTCCATATTACCTGCCCGAACCTGACAACGGAGAAATTATTCTATGTTACGTTTAACTGCTTTAGCCGTATGCTGCGCCCTTGCTTTGGGCGCGTGTTCGCCGAAAGATTCCGCTTCAAACCAAAACGCCCAAACCGCTTCCGCAGCCCAAACCGAAGGCGCGGGTTTGACCGTCAAAACGACGCGCGGCGATGCGAAAGTGCCGCAAAATCCCGAACGTATCGCCGTTTATGACTTGGGTATGCTCGATACTTTAAGCAAATTGGGCGTGAAAACCGGTTTGTCCGTCGATATAAAAAACCGGCTGCCTTATTTGGACGAATATTTCAAAACGACAAAACCTGCCGGTACGCTGTTCGAGCCGGATTACGAAGCGCTTAACGCCTACAAACCGCAGCTCATCATCATCGGCAGCCGCGCAGCCAAAGCGTTTGACAAGCTGAACGCTATTGCGCCGACCATCGAGATGACCGCCGATACCGCCAACCTCAAAGAAAGTGCCAAAGAGCGTATCGACGCGCTGGCGCAAATCTTCGGCAAACAGGCGGAAGCCGACAAGCTGAAGGCGGAAATCGACGCGTCTTTTGAAGCCGCGAAAACTGCCGCGCAAGGTAAAGGCAAAGGTTTGGTGATTCTGGTCAACGGTGGGAAAATGTCCGCCTTCGGCCCGTCTTCACGACTGGGCGGCTGGCTGCACAAAGACATCGGCGTTCCGGCCGTTGACGAAGCCATCAAAGAAGGCAGCCACGGTCAGCCCGTCAGCTTCGAATACCTGAAAGAGAAAAATCCCGACTGGCTGTTTGTCCTTGACAGGGGCGCTGCCATCGGCGAAGAAGGACAGGCGGCGAAAGACGTGTTGAACAATCCGCTGGTCGCCGAAACAACCGCATGGAAAAAAGGACAGGTGGTTTACCTCGTTCCCGAAACCTACTTGGCGGCGGGCGGCGCGCAAGAATTGCTGAACGCTTCCAAACAGGTTACCGACGCGTTTAAGGCTGCGAAGTAATTTGATTTGATTAAAAAAAGGTCGTCTGAAACCACAAATCAGGGTTTCAGACGACCTTTCTCTATACGCCATCCCTCCATCCAAATATCCGTATTATAGTGGATTAACTTTAAACCAGTACGAC
>NZ_KV789486.1:0-4110 GCF_001807625.1 Neisseria sp. HMSC03D10 | reverse complement strand
TTGTCCTGATTTAAATTTAATCCACTATACAACAAGCCCCCTCTTTCTAAAACACAGGTTTCTCATCCCCACCAGCGATGCCGCAGCCATCAAACAACGCGATGCCGACAGTAAAAATATCGCCAGCCCTTCCGAAAATCCGGCTTCCGCTACATTCGGTTAAAGAGCATCAACAAATGTAGGTCTCTGAAAATATGATTAATATTCTCGGAGTAATGTATATTGTTTGCAAATCATTATCAAAAAATATTAGAATATACACTCTTGCTTTAACGCAACACCCCTTAATCACCCAACTAGAGGAAGAACATGAAATCCCCCCATTCCCCCGCCTTCCGTTTCAGCATCATGGTGCTGGCACTGTCTTCAGGTTTTGCCCATGCAGACAACGTTCGCCCCGAAGCAACTGCCGAACTGAAAGAAGTCGTCGTTACCGGTACTGCCGTACCAACCCGCGTTACCCGCAACCAGCTTGACCGCGAGACTTCGACCGATTTGAAACAAGTCATGAAAGACCAAATCGGCATGGATGTCGGCGGCGGCAACGGCGTGGCACAGTTTTACAGCATCCGCGGCGTCGGCGAAGACAAGATTAATCTGGAAGTGGACGGCACCAGCCAATCCACCAAAATCTTCCACCACCAAAGCCGCTTCCAGCTTGACCCAGCTTTGGTAAAAAGCATCAACGTTGAAAAAGGCACTGGCGCGGCGAGCGCGGGTTTGGGCGCGGTCGGCGGTACCATCCGCGTAACGACGGTTGACGCGAAAGACCTGCTGACCGACGGCAAACCTTTCGGTTTCAAACTCGGCGCGGGCTTGAGCAGCAATAAAGGTTCAACCGGCAACGCGGCGGTTTACGGCTATCAAAACGGCTTCGATGCCCTGTTTGCAGGCAACTTCCTCAACAACCGCGACTACAAAGACGGCAACGGCAATGTCAACCGCGGCAGCCGTCTGAAACAGCACAGCTACCTCGCCAAACTCGGCTACGACTTCAACGACGACCACGGCATCCGCCTGACCTACCGTCAGGAATACCAAAAAGGCAACCGCACCGACAAAGCCGAGTTCCAAAACGTTGACAGCTACGTCGGCGTGGACGGCACTTACCAAAAAGAGCAATCCTACAATCTGGAATACCGCGGCCGCAATGTCGGCTTCCTCGACAAAATCGACGCCAACGTCTTCCAAATCAACACCGACGACACCAAGCCGCCTAAAGGCGCGCCTTCCCCGAAAGCCCATGCCTCCGGCACGGCTCAAGGCGGCGTTCCCATCGGCCAGCTTGAGTTAAGCAAAATCAAAGCGACCGGCGCGAATCTGAACCTCGCCAGCTCTTTCGGCGACGGACACATGGTGAAATACGGCGTCAACTACCGCCACGAAACCTCCGAGCCGTCCGACAAAGGCGCATGGCTGAAGATTCTCGGCCTGTATGACCGCGACAAAGAGAAAAAAGCCGAATACGGCGTGTACGCGGAAGGCATTTGGAACCTGCACCCCGTTACCCTGACCACCGGCCTGCGTTACGACCATTTCAAATACAACGCCGCCAGCAAACAAAGCGCGTCGCACGGTCAGCTCAACCCCAGCATCGGCGCGATTTGGGACATCAACGACAACTTCTCGCTCTTGGCAAACCTCAATCAGGCAAGCCGTGCGCCCCGCCTGAACGAAGCCCTGTTGGCTAACGAACGCGCAGGCGCCGCCGCCGATTTGGACAGCAACCTCAAAGCCGAAACCGCCCGCCGTGCCGAACTCGGCTTCAAATGGCGCAACGACAATTTCAACGTCAGCGGCAGCGTGTTCCACCAACGCATCAAAGACCTCATCGTCTATCGTTGGGCAAAAATCAACAACAACACCGCCTCCATCACCGAACGCGGCAAGATTTACAACGGCGGCACGCTCAAAACCTACGGCTACGAACTTGACGCATCCTACCGTTGGGGCGGTCTGACCGCACGCGCCGGCGTGTCCTACGTCAAACCGCGTCTGAACGGCGAAATGTACTACGGCGAAAGCCCGATTCAAGCGGAAGACCACGAAAGCTCGTTCACCTTCTGGAACACCGGCCGCCAATGGCTGACCGGCCTGTCTTACCAGTTTGAAAACCCCAAACTCGAAATCGGCTGGCGCGGCCGCTACGCCCAAAGCGTGAAATACACCGACGTCGCCCGCGGACAAGGCACGATACACGGCAAGAAAGCCGGCTACGGCGTACACGACATCTACGCCAACTGGCAGCCGCTGAAAAAAGACAACCTGAACGTCAACTTCGCCGTCAACAACATCGGCAACAAACAATACCGTTCGCACAGCCAACGCTTCCCCGACGGCAACGGACGCGTCCCCTTCTACGAACGCGGCCGCGAGTTCGCCTTGGGCGTGAATTACCGCTTCTGATAAAAGTGTTGATAAAAGGTCGTCTGAAACCTGATTTTGGGTTTCAGACGACCTTTTTTAATGTATTAGGTTAAGGGCAGACATTTACCTCCTGCCGCCATTTCCACCCCATTACCCTTCCCTACATGGCACAATCAACCGCTCAACATCCTTAAACAACCTTCTGTCGCAAAAATCAAACACAAACCGCCGCCAAATTACCAATCTCCCTGCAAAACACAAATAATATTTTGTTTTTGTCATGATTGTATCTATGATATTGGATTTATGCCGTTTGATAAAAACGTACCATTTCAATCAAAAAAAGGGGGACAATATGTCTGCAATCAACACCAAAATCAAAACCATCATCCTCACCGCCGTCAGCGCGGCAATCCTTTCAGCCTGCGGCGGTGGCGGCGGTGGCGATACCGCCGCACTTTCCACCGGCTCGACATCTACCGGCGGCAGCGGCAGTCCTGCCAAAAACGGCGGTACCGGCAACAATAACAACGCAAATACCGGCAATGCCAATAACGATAACAGCACAGCCCAGACTCCCACTCTCAGCAACAAAGCCGACAAACTTGAAGAACTGCAAGACGAAGCCCCGCTTCCAGCCTTAAACCAAGATACTCCGCTGCACACCCATGTCATTTCTTCCGAAAGTGCACAACAAGGTAATCCGAATGTACAGCTTCGCATGAAAAGAAACAACGAAACTACAGAATATACAGGCGGATACTACCAAACCGACAGTCAAGAAAATGATCAGCATGGTTTGATAAGTTCGCTTAATTTCAAGCAAGATGGAAGTGTTAAAACCAACGAACTTAAATTGGATGCAGTCGTAATTGCAAACCAACGCAATGAAGGCAAAGCTACACAAGCCGAATGGCCTTCAGCTTCTTCTCTAATCGTAAAAGCATTCTCTGAAGGTGCAACTCCACCTACTTTCTCAAATCCTAATGATCCTTCGAATCCAAACGATAGAGATCTAGCATATTCAGTCATTAGCAAATTGGCATACTTAAAAAAAGGCAATCTCGCTTCTGGAGACGGGAAAAACGTCGTCTTCGACAAACGCTTTGACGGTGTATATGTCATCCAATTTACCGACGGTACGCAAATCGTTATGCACGACCCTGCGGCGGCAGGCTGGGCTTACCAAACCTTTGCATTCTATAAAGACCCCAAAAACGATGTCGCATTCGGCTATCAAAGCTTGGGCGACGAAACCAAGTTTACCGCCCTCCCTGCCAGCGGCACAGCAACTTACAACGGCCTGACCACAGCCTACGTTGTGAAAGACGATCAAAGCCGTCAGCTGACCGCCAATGTCAAAGCCATCGTCGATTTCGGCTTGAAAGGCGTACGCTTTGAGACTGCCAATTCCCAATTCCATTCTCTCGATACCAACGGCCGCCGTGTAACCGAAGCCGATGAAAAATACGACATGAAAGGTACGGCAAAATGGGAAAACGGCAACCTCTTCCTCGGCAAAGTCGAAGCTGCCGCAGCCGGCTTGAAAGGTAATTTGAGCGGTAAATTCTTCGGTCCGTCCGCCGCAGAAATCGGCGGTACCTACGGTCTGCAAAAAGAAGACGGCAGCGAACACTTAATCGGCGGTTACGGCGCGAAACGTCAATAAACCATCCTTCAATCTGCCAAAAGGTCGTCTGAAAACTAGAAAACAGGTTTGAACTGCACCCCAAAAGTTGGACA
>NZ_KV789485.1:0-13039 GCF_001807625.1 Neisseria sp. HMSC03D10 | reverse complement strand
CTTGCACAGAGCGCCTGAATAGGCTTTTATGACTGTCCAAGATTTGGGGGCCAGTTCAGAGTTTTCAGACGACCTCTCGTTTTGGCATGCAGGATACGCCTTATCCCAGCGAGACCATTTCGATTTGTTCCATGCTGCGTCCGAGGAAGCGTTCGCCTATGGTGCGGAAGCGCAGGGGGATGTCGCTGACGTAGAAGCGGTAGTCGGGGCTATCGTTTTCAGTGTTGAGCAGCCCTGCTTGGGCGAGCGCTTGGGCGGTCGCTTCGGCGGTGGTGATGGCGGAATCGACCAGGGCGACGTTTTGCGCTTCTTTGCCGATTAGGGGCTTGAGCAGCGGGAAGTGGGTGCAGCCGAGGACGAGTGTGTCGATGTCGTCCACCAAGAGCGGTTTGAGGTATTCGCGCACGGTCAGGCGGGTTACTTCGTGGTCGAGCCAGCCTTCTTCCACCAGCGGCACGAGCAGCGGCGTCGCCTGCGTGCGCACAAGCGTGTCGGGGTTTTGGGCGTGGATGGCGCGGGCGTAGGCGTTGCTGTTGACGGTGGTGTTGGTGGCGATGATGCCGATTTTGTTGTTGCGCGTGGTGTTCAGGGCAGCCTGCGCGCCGGCGGAAATCACGTCCAATACGGGCATATTGCCTGCTTTTTGACGGATTTTTTGTCCGGCAACGGCGGCAATGGTGTTGCACGCGATGACCAGTGCCTTGACATCGTTTTCCAGTAGGAAATCGACAATCTGCATGGCGAAGGTTTCGATGGTGGCGCGGGATTTGGTGCCGTAGGGAACGCGGGCGGTGTCGCCGAAGTAGATGATGTTTTCCATCGGCAGGCGTTCCATCAGGGCACGGACGTTGGTCAGTCCGCCGACGCCGGAATCGAAAACGCCGATGGGGCGTTGTTTGCTGATAGTCATGATGCGGTTTGTACGGATTAGGTATGATGAGGCGGATTGTACACGTTCGGCGCAAGGCTTAACAGGGACGGGGTCGTCTGAAAGGGTTTGGACTGTGTGGAAACGGTGTTTTCAGACGACCTCTGCGGCGTTTGGACGGCAGACGGCAAAGATGCCGATTGAACATCTTTATCTAACTTTATCCTCCCTTATGTTTGCAAATGCCCGTAAATCCAGCATAATTAAGGTTTCTAGAACACGATAAGGCTGATTTCATGAGCGAGGGCGCAACCTTTTCCCGCCGGCTTCCCGACGAAGAGTCCACACTCGAGCTGGGCGAAAGTTGGGCAAAATCGCTGCGCGCGCCATTGGTCATCCATCTGCAAGGCGATTTGGGCGCGGGGAAAACCACGTTCACGCGCGGCATCCTGCGCGGACTCGGACACACCGGCGCGGTCAAAAGCCCGACCTACGCCATCGTCGAATCCTATCCGCTGGAAGCGTTCACGCTCCATCATTTCGACCTTTACCGCTTTGCCTCGCCCGAAGAATGGGAAGATGCGGGTCTGGACGACCTGTTCTCCCCTGACAGCGTCTGCATCATCGAATGGCCGCAACAGGGCGGCGCGTTCACGCCGCCCGCAGACATCACCGTATCCCTGAATCACGCCGCGCAGGGCAGGACCTGCACCGCTACCGCACACACCGCCAACGGACAAAAAAGTTTAGAAGCATGGTTAAATTCAAACTGACACGAAGACAAGTCGTCCGCCAAACTGCTGGACTGTTGTTCACCCTCACGCCGATTGCCTCCGCCCTCGCCAAAGCCGCGCCGCCAGCCCAATTCGTCGCCGCCCGTATTTGGCCTTCGCACGCCTATACCCGTATCACTATCGAAAGCTCGCGCGCGCTGCAATATCAGCATTTCGCCTTGGAAAACCCCGGCAGGCTCGTCGTCGACATCCAAAACGCCAACATCAACAGCGTCCTGCAAGGCATTTCCGGCAAAGTCCTGCCCGACGACCCCTATATCCGCAGCATCCGTGCCGGACAAAACACCCCTACAACCGTGCGCGTCGTGATCGACCTCAAGCAAAACGCCTATCCGCAAGTCTTCTCGCTTGCCCCTGTCGGCGGCTTTAAAAACCGCCTCGTCATCGACCTCTACCCGCACGGCGTCGATGCCAACGATCCGATGATGGCGCTGCTCAACGGCAATCCGCCGAAACGCATGCAAACGCAACGTCCTGCCGAACGCACGGACATTGCCCAAGACGTACCTCCCCGCTCCAACCGCGGCGGACGCCGCCCCGTCGTCATGATAGACCCCGGTCATGGCGGTGAAGACCCCGGCGCCATCGGGTCCAGTGGCTTGAAAGAGAAAAACGTCGTCCTCTCCATCGCCCGCGAAACCAAAAACCGCCTTGAAAGCATAGGCTACACCGTTTACATGACCCGCAACGAAGACATCTTCATCCCGCTGGGCGTGCGCGTCGCCAAAGCCCGCGCCCGTCATGCCGACGTGTTCGTCTCCATCCACGCCGACGCCTTTACCAGCCCGTCTGCGCGCGGTACCGGCGTTTATATGCTCAATACCAAAGGCGCGACCAGCTCCGCCGCCAAATTCCTCGCCCAAACCCAAAACAACGCCGACGCCATCGGCGGCGTTCCCAAAAGCGGCAACCGCAGCGTCGATAACGCCATTCTCGACATGACCCAAACCGCCACCATGCGCGACAGCCGCAAACTCGGACATTCCGTCCTGACCGAATTGGGCAAACTCAACCAACTCCACAAAGGCCGCGTTGACGAAGCCAACTTCGCCGTCCTGCGCGCGCCCGACATCCCGTCCATCCTTGTCGAAACCGCCTTCCTGTCCAACCCCACCGAAGAGCGGCTGCTCGGCAGCGACTCCTTCCGCCGCCAATGCGCCGACGCCATCGCCACCGGCATCCAAAAATACGTCAATACCGCCGCATTGCGCAGAGGGTAAGTTCGGTTTGCCGGAAAAGATAAAAGGTCGTCTGAAACTTTGAAATCGGTTTTCAGACGACCTTTTATTTTTTACGTCATTCCTTAAAAAATAATGTGCATTCGAATTCATACCAAATTGCACAACAAGCCCTAAACGCAAAAAACAATAACGTCCACATCCGGCAACTCACCCTGCCCTTGGGCAATGCAAGGCCGTCTGAAATTCCCAGAACTGCCTGAAACGCAAATTAAATTTGTTTTCCGCTTGCCAATCCTGTTAAATTTTTTTACGATACAGCCATAGATTGTAAACAAAGGCCACAAGCCGATTGTTTTTTTCAGACGACATTACCCCTGTCAGACTTCATTTCTATAACCGTAAGCCGCCAAGCGGCTGTTCTCATACCACATCAAAGCAAGAGGTATCAACGTGTCTGATTCCAAAACAAACGAACGCGCGACGTTTAGCAACCGCCGCGCGTTTATGGTTGCCGCTATCGGCTCTGCCGTCGGCTTGGGCAACATTTGGCGTTTCCCCTACATCGCCTTCGAAAACGGCGGCGGCGCATTTCTTCTCCCCTATCTGGTCGCACTCTTGACCGCCGGCATCCCGCTGCTGCTGCTCGACTACGCCATCGGCCACCGCTACCGCGGCTCCGCTCCGCTGGCTTTCCGCCGCCTCGGCCGCTGGTTCGAGCCTGTGGGCTGGTGGAACGTGATGACCAACGTCATCATCTGTATCTACTACGCAGTCATCATCGGCTGGTCGGCAAGCTATGCCTACTACTCGCTGAACGCCGCATGGGGCGCGGATCCGCAAGCGTTTTTCTTTAAAGACTTTTTGAACATGGCAGGTCCTGAAGCCTTGGGCTTGGATTTTGTCGGTAAAGTCGTCGGTCCGCTGATCGGCGTATGGCTGTTTACCTGCATCATCATGGCTTTAGGCGTACAAAAAGGCGTGGCGGGCGCATCGTCGTTCTTCATGCCGCTGCTTTTGATTATGTTCATCATCATGGTCGGCATCTCGCTGACGCTGCCGGGCGCGGCTAAGGGTTTGGACGCGCTGTTTACGCCCGACTGGTCGAAACTTTCCGATCCGAAAGTCTGGGTCGCCGCATACGGTCAGATTTTCTTCTCGCTCTCCATCTGCTTCGGCATCATGGTGACTTACTCTTCCTATCTGAAGAAAAAAACCGACTTGGGCGGTACCGGCTTGGTTGTCGGCTTTGCCAACAGCAGCTTTGAATTGCTCGCCGGTATCGGCGTATTTGCCGCGCTGGGCTTTATGGCGCAAGCGAAAGGGCAAGCCGTCAGCGAAGTGGCTTCCAGCGGCATCGGTTTGGCTTTCATCGCCTTCCCGACCATCATCAACCAAGCTCCGATGGGGGCGCTGATCGGCGTATTGTTCTTCGGTTCGCTGGTATTCGCAGGCATTACCTCGATGATTTCCATCGTCGAGGTTATCGTTGCCGCCATTCAGGACAAATTGAACATCGGCCGCGTCAACGCCACCCTGCTTGTCTGCATTCCGATGGGCATTATCTCCACCCTGCTCTTCGGCACGACCACCGGCCTGCCCGTTTTGGACGTATTGGACAAATTCGTCAACACCTACGGCATCGTCGCCGCCGGCTTCGTCTATGTTTTGGCCATCATCGCCCTGCGCAAACTGCCCGAACTGCGCGACCACCTGAACGCGCTCTCCTCCGTCCGCGTCGGTGCGATTTGGACTGCCAGCGTCATCTTTACCGTTGCCATGCTCGGCTATATGTTGTACCAAGACACAATCGGCCTGCTTAAAGAAAACTACTCGAAATATCCCAGCGATTTCCTCAATATCTTCGGCTGGGGCATGTCGATCGGTCTGATTGTCATCTCCGTGGTGCTGTCGCTTCTGCCTTGGAAGCATGGTCAAAACTTCAACGTCAAAGACGAACACGAACATGAACAAGGAGACAAAGAATGAGTACCTCAGCCATCATCATGATGATTATCGCACTCGTCGTCATCTGGGGCGGATTCATTCTGTCCGTATGGCGGCTGCCTGAAGAATAGGCTTTTTCAAATAAGTGTTGCAGACACCGTACAGGTCGTCTGAAACCCAAACGCCCCGAAACCGCATACCGGCTTCGGGGCGTTTTGTTACCGCCAAATCCAATATAGTTAAGACTTCCAATCCATCAACCAAGCAATCGCGCCTCAACAAACAACATTTGTTTACGCTAATTTTCTACAGAAAAATGAACGGCGAACAAAAGAATGACTATAATGCTGACCATTCTCCGGCACCTGCCGTGTTTCACGAAAGGACGAAACAATGACTATGAAACCACTTATGGCGGTATTACTCGCCGCCAGCCTCAGCCTCCCCTCCATCAATGCGGAAGCTAGGGGCACTGACAACCAAAGAAAAGCTACCCTTATCGGTGCAGCAGCAGGCGCAGCTTTAGGCGGACTATTGGGTAACGATGAACAAAGTGCGTTCATCGGCGCGGTAGCAGGTGGTTTGGCAGGTAATGCATACGCCTATCGAAATAAAAAAATGAACCAGAAAGACAACGACAACTATTGGTACGACCGCCGTTACCGCGACTACCGCTACGATCGTGATGATTACGACTATGACGATCCTTACTACCGTGAGGCACGCTACAAAAGACATAAACACCACTATCGTAAATACCGCGACTGGTACAATGATTACTACGATTACAACGATGATTAAACACGCAGCCTGTATATCTTAAAAAAGGTCGTCTGAAAGGGAGTTTCAGACGACCTTTGCCGTCCCGAGCCAAAAACTTTTTGGCAAACGACGCATCATATGTTTTACAAAAAAAGCAGTGCGGCACTGTGTTTCCTTGCCGCGCCGTCTTTTACCCATCCACTATAAAATAAAACTGAAGGAATACATCATGAAAAAATGGCTGCTGGCTGTTTTGCCCGCCACCGCACTGGCCGCTCCGCCTCAAGGCTTTTATCAAAATTACCAAGACTGGGACATCGCTTGCGACAATACCGGCACATGCCGTCTTGCCGGATATCAGGCGGACGAAACAGAAACGCCGGTTTCCATCTTGTTTACCCGAAAAGCGGGGGCGAACGCCGCCGTTGCCGGCGAAGTTTCCCTGCTGCCGTTTAATGACGATGAGCGTCAGCTCGCCCGCGTGGCAGCCCGCAGCGAATTGATGCTGAACGGCAAATCGCTGGGCAAATTGGCGTTGAACAAAAAAGGCACAGGCAAATTGAGCAGCGCGCAAACCAACGCCTTGCTTGAAGCATTGAAAAAAGAAAGCAAAATCAGCATCCGTGCGGGAAAATATGAATGGCACTTGTCCGACAAAGGCGCGGCGGCGGCAATGTTGAAAGCGGACGAATTCCAAGGTCGTCTGAACACGCCTTCCGCGCTGATACGCAAAGGCAACAGCAGTCAGGCAGTCCTAAGCCCGCAGCCCAAACCCGTCATCCGCGCCGTTGCCGTACCGAAAACAGCAGGCGATATACTGGAACAAGACACACCGCGCCATAGCGCCGTCATGAAGCTGCTGCGCAACAGCAACCGCGTTTCCGAAGGCGACGATAATTACTGTCCTGCCCTGCATAATAAAGAGCAAATGGGTTGGAACCGCAGCCTGTATGTCCATCCGCTCAACGATCGTCAGGTTTTGATTTCGGCCATCTGTATCGGCGGTGCTTATCAAACCAGCGGCTACTATGCCATTGCCGATAAAGAGCTGACCAAAATCGAACAAGTGCTGCCGCCGATGGTATACGGAGGGCACGGCGGATTCGACGAGAAAACAGCCACCCTCAGCGGCAGCTTCAAAGGCCGCGGCATAGGCGACTGCTGGACAAGCAGTGCGGCGGTGTGGGACGGCAAGAGCTTCGTCCGCAGCGAGGAACACACCACCGGCTCGTGCAAAGGCTTTACCGGCGGTGCGTGGTGGCTGCCGATTTTTGATGCCCGCGTCGAGCGTTAAAATACGCCGAATATCGAAACATACGGCAAAAGCCGTTTCAAAAATGCCCGCAAGATTGAGTGATTTTGCGGGCATTTGCTACACGCGGGCGATGTTTGGAAGGGAAAAGGCGCGACAGCAGAATGCCCGTTTTCAGACGACCTTTTTCCTTATACAATACGCTTGGATTTTATATATTCTGATATAAAGGATACGGATTATGTTCGGCAAACAACTCTTTGAAGAAGTCAGCGCAAAAATCAGCGAAACCATCGCCAACAGCCCCGCCAAAGACATGGAGAAAAACGTCAAAGCCATGCTCGGCAGCGCGTTCAACCGTATGGATTTGGTCACGCGCGAAGAATTCGACATCCAGCAGCAGGTTTTGATTAAGACCCGCACCAAACTGGTCGAGCTGGAAGAGCGTCTGGCAAAACTCGAAGCCGCGCAAGAGCCTGAGCAGTCTGCCTTGGAAGCTGCCGAAGCCGCAGCCGAAGAAGCTGTCGCCGAAATCAAACAGCAAACCGAAGCCGGCGAATAAGGTCGTCTGAAACATGTCGCTTGCCTTGGTTTACAGCCGCGCCTTGAGCGGCATGAATGCGCCGTTGGTCGAAGTGGAAGCCCACCTTGCCAACGGCCTGCCTCATTTCAATATCGTCGGATTGCCCGACACCGAAGTCAAAGAAAGCCGCGACCGCGTGCGCGCCGCCATCATCCAAAGCGGTTTCGACTTCCCTGCCAAAAAAATCACCGTCAACCTCGCCCCCGCCGACCTGCCCAAAGAATCGGGACGTTTCGACCTGCCGATTGCGCTGGGCATCCTTGCCGCATCCGGACAAATCGCACCCGAAAAGCTCGCGCAATACGAGTTTGCCGGCGAATTGGCGCTTTACGGCATGTTGCGCCCCGTGCGCGGCGCGTTGGCGATGGCGTGGCAGGGTATGCAGGCGGGACGTTCTTTCGTCTTACCGCAGGAAAACGCAGAACAAGCCGCCGTGATGCGCGGCATTACCGTTTACGGTGCGCGTTCGTTAGGTGAAGTCGCCGCCCATTTGAACGGTATCGAACCCTTGGCGCAAACCGCCTGCCAAGTCCCGCATAGGTCGTCTGAAAACGCCAAACTGCCCGACCTCATCGATGTCAAGGGTCAACATACTGCCCGCCTTGCTTTGGAAATCGCTGCCGCGGGCGGACACAGCCTCTTGATGATGGGCCCGCCGGGAACGGGCAAATCCATGCTTTCCCAACGGCTGCCCGGCATTCTGCCGCCTTTGACCGAAGACGAATTGGTCGAGGTATGGGCATTGCGTTCGCTCCTGCCCAATCATCAGCAACAACTCGACAGCCACCGTCCTTTCCGCAGCCCGCACCACAGTGCCAGTTCGGCAGCCATGGTCGGCGGCGGTTCTGACCCGCGTCCGGGCGAAATTTCATTGGCGCATCACGGCGTTTTATTTTTGGACGAGCTGCCCGAGTTTGACCGCAAAGTTTTGGAAGTTTTGCGCGAACCTTTGGAAAACGGCGAAATCCACATTTCCCGTGCGGCGCGCCAAGCCGTCTATCCCGCCAAATTCCAGCTTGTCGCCGCCATGAACCCGTGTCCTTGCGGTTATCTCGGGCATCCCGTCAAACCCTGCCGCTGCACGCCCGAAAGCGTCGCGCGTTACCGCAGTAAAATTTCCGGCCCGCTGCTCGACCGCATCGATTTGACCATCGAAGTCCCCAGCCTGTCCGCCGCCGAACTGATGCAGCAGGAAGCGGGGGAAAGCAGCGCCGTCGTGTTGGCGCGCGTGATCGCCGCCCGCGACAAACAATACGCGCGGCAAGGCAAAGTGAATGCCGCCTTGAGCGTCAGTGAACTCGACACGTCCGCCCGCATCCAAAAAGAAGCGCGGGAAGCCTTGGGTAGCCTGTTGGAAAAACTCTCCCTCTCCGCCCGCAGCTTCCACCGCATCATGCGCGTGGCGCGTACATTGGCGGATTTGGCGGGCGATGAAGAAGTCGGCAGAAGCCATGTTTTGAAAGCCGTCAGCTTCCGCCGCGCGTTGTAAGGTTTTTCAGACGACCTGATAGGGTAAATCAACTCTGTCTTCAGAGATTGTAGGATATGCAAATGGTAAGCATATAAAAGTTATTAATGCTTATCGGAAAAACAATGGGGTTATTTATGCGATGCCAGGAAACTAATGTTTTTTACGATTTGACACAGGATTTTTTATGGGGCATGGAGCGTAGGTATGATGTAATCTCTTTAAAAAAATCTATTTTTTTAATATCAAATTATTTTTCATTCGAGACGGATTGGGATGAAGGAATTGAAAATTGGGTTGCTTTTCATGGGGAGAAAGAAACTGATTTTATATTATTAAACTGTATGATTCCTTTTGTTTTTGCCCATAATAGCTTATTTGAAAAATTTAAAAAATTTTCAGGAATTAAAATTCTGTTTTTTAATAATTATCATGAGGATAAAGTTTTTTTAGAAAAACGGGTTATGAATGATTTATTTCAGATACCAGAGGGTTACTATGATTTTACAAAAGCACACACCATATCAGATTTTATATATGTAACATATACATGAATTGAAGAAAGGTTAGCTCAAAACACAGTCTGATTATAGACTAAATTTAAATATTGATTTATCAATAAAATATAGTTTTTAATTAACAAATATAACCTTTTAAGATTATTAATATAATTAAATAGAAGCAGTACAGTCAAGTAAATCAGCACCATCGTTATGGCTAATAAAAATGGAGAAGCAAATTCGCATTTGTAGGAACAAATAATCAAAATGTTAGGGGCTGACGTAGATTGGCTCTAAATTCCACACCAATCCCGCAGAATTTTAAGCTATTGAGACGGTTTACCGAAGTTAAACCGGAATTCGCATCCTTCCAAGAATAGCGGGAAAGATTTTCGGTCAATTCCGTTGTATTTACGTAAAACCCGCTTTGCCTGATTCCAAAAGTTCTCGATACCGTTGATGTGGTTCTGACGGTCTGCAAACTCCTTGGAATGGTTGATACGGTAATGGATAAAACCGCTCACGCCCAACTTGTCGTAACTGCTTGATACCAGCCGCCCTTGAATACTGAAAACGGAAGATTCAAGATAAAAGCTGAGACCGGTTGGGTATCTTGCTGGTGTTTTAAGCCAGGAATATACTGTTTTATCAGGAAAATTCTGTTTTTGATAAATTGTCAGCGCGTCATAACATCACGGCGGTTTTCGTAAAAACCATGTAAACAAACGGCGCATTTTTGCCCAATATAAAGGATATTGATAAAATGACCCGTCCCTGCCGATGGCAGCAGCAGATTCCTCTGCCGCCAAAAGGTCGTCTGAACGGCATCATCAATATAGGTATCTCATGAATAAGAACACTCAATACGGCAAAGGCCTTTTCGGCTTTTTCTTCGGCCTCATCCTCGCCACCGGCGTGATCGGGGGCATCCTGTATTTTCTGAATCAAGACACCCCGAACGCCTTCAAAGGCGCGACCGAGCCTCAAAAACAGCAAACCGAGCCTGAAATCCTCAAGCCGCAGGAAAAATCCAAACCTGAGTCCAAGCCCGCAACTGAAGAGCAGCCTGTCGTCGTTCCCGTAGAGAAAGAGCGTCCGGCAGAAGAAGCCAAGCCCGAACAGAAACGCAGCGAAGCCGACGACGATGCGTCAGCCAAAGAAAAAGAACGCGCAGACAAAGAAGCGAAAGAAAAGGCAGATAAAGCCAAAGCCGAGAAAGAACGCGCGGACAAAGAAAAAGCGGAAAAAGAGCGTGCCGTCCATGAAGCGGAAGACGAAGCCCGCGAAGCAGAAAAAGCCCTGCGCGAAGCTGAAAAAGAAGACAAAGAATCTGCCGAACGCGAGTTGAGACAAAAACTCGCCGAGAAAAAGGCAGAGCTTGCGAAAAAACGCGCAGAAAAAGAAAAAGCCGACAAAGAAGCCGCCGGTAAAGCCAAAAAGGCAGCCGAGTTGACGGACAAACAAAAAGCGCGCGCCGAGCGCAAACTCGCCGAGAAAAAAGCGGCTGAGAAGAAAGCCGCCGAAGCCAAGAAAACCGAAACGGCCAAAACCAACAAACCGACCCCCGAGCAAATCCTGAACAGCGGCAACATCGAAAAAGCCCGTCAGGAAGCAAATAAAGGCGCGGCGAAAGAAGTGAAAAAAGCCGAAGCGGACAAACAAACCGCCAAAGCCGACAACGCCAAAGCCGAAGCCAAAACTGCGGAAGGCGGTAAAAAAGTCATCTTGCAAATGGGTTCGTACGCCGACCGCAACAGCGCCGACGCGCAACGTGCCAAACTCGCCATGCTGGGCATTTCGTCCAAAGTAGTCGAGCGCACCAACGGCGACAAAACCGTTTACCGCGTACAAAGCAACAGCATGTCGTCTGAAGCTGCGAAAAACGTTCAGAAAGACTTGCAAAAACACAATATCAACAGCCTGATGCGTTCGGCACAATAAGGAGGCGGCAATGAAACGGACAACCAAACCGGCAGCCGTCCTCCTCAGCCTCGCGCTTGCCTTTTCCGCAAGCGCGCAGGCTGCGGTCGAAGGTGTGGATTACACGGTTTTGAACAAACCGATTCCGCAACGAGACGCATCCAAAATCGAAGTTTTGGAATTTTTCGGCTATTTCTGCATACATTGCCAAAACTTTGATCCCGTCTTGCTGTCATACAGCAAAACTTTCCCGAAAGACGTTTACCTGCGTACCGAACACGTCGTCTGGATGCCTGAAATGCTGGGCTTGGCGCGGGTTGCCGCGGCGGTTAACGCTTCGGGTTTGAAGTATCAGGCAAACCCCGCTATTTTCAAAGCCGTACACGAACAGAAAATCAATTTGGCGGATACCGCCACTTTCAAAAGCTGGGCGGCGGCACAAAAAAGCTTTGACAGCAAAAAACTGATTGCCGCATACGACGCACCCGCGAGCCTCGCAGCCGCTAAAAAAATGCAAAGCCTGACCGAGACTTACCGTATCGAAGGCACGCCGGACGTCATCGTCGGAGGCAAATATCGGGTCATATTCAGCAGCGATTGGGCGAATGGGCAGAAAATCATAGGCGAGCTGATTAACAAAGTCCGCCAAGAGCGTTCCGGCAAAGCCGCGCGCTGACGGAATTTAGCCAGACAGTTTCGGAATGACTGCAAAAGATAAGGCGGTTTCCGAACTGTCTGTTTGTTTTGGGCGGCGTAAAATCCATAAAAACGATACTGCTGAGGGATGGGGCAAATACCGTCATACCGCAGCAGTTTTCCGATACCGCTTCATCCTGAAATCCAGACGGGCAAACGTCGTCTGAAAACCAAAAAGAAAGCAATATGGACATTTTGACTCTATTAAAAGCCCTGCTTATGGGCATTGTGGAAGGCTTGACGGAATTTCTGCCGATTTCAAGTACCGGCCACTTGATTGTATTGGGCGACCTGCTCAATTTCCACAGCAACGGCAAAGTATTTGAAATCGCCATCCAACTGGGCGCGGTACTTGCCGTGATTTTTGAATACCGTCAACGTTTTACCTCCGTTTTATCCGGACTGGGCAAAGACCGCACCGCCAACCGCTTCGTGTTGAACCTTGCCGTCGCGTTCGTGCCAGCGGCAGTCGTAGGTTTGCTGTTTAGCAAACAAATTAAATTATATCTGTTTAACCCGATTACCGTCGCCACCATGTTGGTATTGGGCGGATTCTTTATTTTATGGGTCGAAAAACGCCAAAGCACAATCAAACCGAAAGTCAAAAGTGTGGACGAAATGCGCCCGATCGACGCGCTTGTGGTCGGCTGCGCCCAAATCTGCGCGCTGGTGCCGGGGACTTCGCGTTCGGGCAGTACGATTATGGGCGGTATGCTGTGGGGCATCGAGCGCAAAGCTGCGACCGAATTTTCTTTCTTCCTCGCCGTGCCGATGATGATTGCCGCCACCGGCTATGACGTATTGAAACACTACAAACTCTTTACTTTGCAGGATGTCGGCCTGATTGCCGTCGGTTTCATCGCCGCTTTCTTGGCAGGCCTCTTGGCGATTAAATCGCTATTGAAATTCGTGTCCAGCAAAAACTATGTTCCGTTTGCCTATTACCGCATCGTCTTCGGCGGATTGATTCTGCTGACTTGGGCGATGGGCTGGGTCACATGGACAGCATGATGTTGAAGCAGGAATAAGCTGCCCATGAAAAAAGGTCGTCTGAAAACTGAACTGGCCCCC
>NZ_KV789484.1:0-733 GCF_001807625.1 Neisseria sp. HMSC03D10 | reverse complement strand
TATGGAAAGTTGCACTTCAAATGCGAATCCGCTCCCTTTTAGACGGCAGTCTGTCAGTTGTTGAGCCTGCTCCCTTTGATGGAGTTTTCAAATTTTCCTGTCCGCCTTCCAAGGCCGAACCCCATCACTTTGCCCGTTTCCTTGTCGATAAGGATGAGAAAATGGCGGCACAGTTTGATGGGGTTTTCATTTTTGGTATATTGAAATTTTTATGGTTGATCTGTTTTCAGACGGCCTCCGATAGATTGGTGCCTTCTGAAAAAGGTTATACCTGTTCAAATCCTGCTTTCGGGCTGATAACCGAAATCAAAATGCAGTCTTCTTTGCCGTTGTTGCGCGCACCGTGGATTTGGTGGTTGCCGACTATCACGCTCTCACCTGCGCGGATGATGCGGCCGCTTTGTGCGTCGTCCACCAGCTCGGCTTCGCCCTGCAATACAATCCAGATGTCCGCACCGCGCAGATGGCGGTGGGCGGGCAGCATAGTTTGTGGCGGAATCTGCCAAAGCACCATGTTGTCATGCTTGTCTTGATGCAGCACGGTGCGCACGGCTTCGGTGGGGTTTTGTTGTAAAAAATCGGTGAAACGGATAATTTGCGGGATTTTCATGCCATTACTCCTTGCGTGGTTCGAATCATAAAAAACTGCACCCTAACTGCCCAGAGTGCGTATTTGGCCTTTAGGGTGCAGTTCAATCTTGCGGCCTTTCCTGCAAGAAAGATTGCCATGAGC
>NZ_KV789483.1:0-3048 GCF_001807625.1 Neisseria sp. HMSC03D10 | reverse complement strand
TGTTGTGTAAACAACGCGACAATTTTCTACACTTAATGCTTTATAAGCTGCCGGGTCATTGGTCAGTTGTTTGAATTCGGTTAGCTTTCGCAGGTCAGTGATCTGCATACCTTCCCAACTTCCAAAAGATTGCTCATTTAGTCCACAGTGCTGAAAAAGAGGAATAGGACGCTGACCGATAATATGGCCAGCCGTATCAATGGCGCGTTGTAAAATACTGGAATAAGCAGCGGTAAATTCTACTTGTTGTAGCGCCGCCCCGGTTTTCTGAGCTCCTGCAATTCCTTGTTCGGTCAGTGGTGAATTGCCTGATCCCTGCAAAAGTCCTTGTTCGTTCCATTGGGTACGGCCATGGCGAATAAAATAAAAAGTGAGTTGTTTTGACATCATAGTTCCTTGGAGATCGGGAAGTATAGGGTATAACTAACTTATGATGCAAAGGCCGTCTGAAACGATAATTTCAGACGGCCTTTTGTTTTAACGTGTGCCGTTTAGATACGGTCGTGCCTGGAGGATAACAAGCTTACCCTTGTCAAACGCCCATTCGATGTCTTGCTCACCATTGGCAAATAGTTGTTTGATTTGTTGGCCGGTTTGGTCAAGGCGACGTATTTGCTCTTGATTCATCACGTTGCCACTGGTTACGGGCACTTCTCGTACTCCACCATTTTTATCCAGTTGCAATGCCGTGGTTTCATTAGAGGAGCTGAGACGTTGTACAGAATCATTGCGACGGTTATAGACTACCTGTTCGGCTATCCGTTTGCCCTCAACGACACGAATACCCAACCCGCGTTTGGCGGCAATGTAGGAGCTGTTTTTCTGAGCAATATCATAGGGATTGATGGTAACCAGTACGCCGGAGAGATCTGCATTGATGCTTTGTTGCACAAAGACACTCATTTTCACGCTATCGTGAGGCAATCCGGCAATACGGCGGGCTTCGTATGCACTGTAATTGAAAACAGAAGCCCAAGATTGCTTCACTGCTTCGGACAACGCGTTTTCATCGGTAACATTTGGCACTGTGGTGTACAGCCCTGCGCCGCTGAAATTGGGCAAGTCTTCGGAATTAGAGGAGCTGCGGACAAACACGCCTTTGCTGTTTAATTGATTGCGCCATTGCTCAGCCCATCTGTGTTTCCATTCTGACGGGATTTCGGCATCGGTAATTTTTTTCTGCAGTGTGAGTAAAGCAGTGCGGCGCTTACGGTTGTCTCCATCACTTTGTGTTTCGATGTGTGCCAGTGTTGTCGCGTTAATACCCAGCCTATCCATCATGGCTTGATAGTAGGCAAATGGAATGCAGAATCCATCAGGAACGTTGCTGTTTGCAATATGGGCGCGGATATGACCGAGGTTGGCAGCCTTACTGCCGCAGTAACGGCTGTCATCACGGCGCAGGTTTGCCAAAGCCCGAAGGCTGTAATCGGAAATATCAGGTTGGGGCAGGGTAAGGCCGTCTGAAAAGCTTTTGCTGGTAGTGTTCCGGTTGGTTTGGACAATTCGGTATTGCTTAGCAGTCGCTTCAAATTCGATACGACGGCCAATATATGGGGCTAGGATTTTTTCTGCATCTTTAAGGTAAATATTGGGAATCCCCCAGCTGCGTGCCAATACATTCACATGCGATAGTGCAGTAGATGGTTTCTCACTGATAATCCCCGCCACAGGTGGCAGCTCTAGGGGAACCTCTTTCAAAATAATAATATCGTCGGCGCCGACATTATAAAGATCATTTTCTTTGGCAATAACGCGTAATGTGCCTATCGCTTTACCTTGGTTTAGAGGCAGGTAGGGAAAATTTTTAATCAAACTTTCTTGGGTAATAAAAGGAACTTTACTTTGCTCGGCAACGGTTTCCTGCCATAAAGAATTGGTTTTATAACGCAACGGAGCGTAGAAACTGTCTTTCAGACGGCCTGCCACCAATCTCAACAATTCAGGCGTGATTTTGTCTCCTTCCCAAAACTCATAAACATATTCCTGAGTACTATTCTGCCAACTGATAGTGCCAAACAGATAACGCCGGTTAGGGCTACGGTATTGTTGATTCAATTCAGTTTTTGACAGCATAGGTTTCAAGATAGTAGCCAGGTAGCGCTCATGCAGCCGAAATTTGGGAGTATTGATGTAGTCGGTACGGTTATCGTCTTCACGATCGATGAGGAAAAGGATATGAGGAATTTCATATTCACTACCTTGATCATAGATACGCGAAAGTAAGTCAAAATCGGCTTGGCTTTTGATTGCAGATAACGCAGGAACTTGTGTTTTAACTGGAGTGACTGCAGTTTGACGCTTTTCAGACTCGTAATAAGAAGGCTTACGCGCCGTTGGTACAGCCGTATCGACTGTCTCAGCCTCAGGACGGCACGCTGAAAGTAAAAACAATATTGGGAGGTAAAAAGCAGGTTTCATGATGTTGTTGGTTATCTAAATCAGATGAAAAGAAATATACCTATTGTAAAAATCTAAATCAAACTGTTTGTTGCCTGGATAAATCAGTTTTATCAAAGGCCGTTTGAAACGTGATTTCAGACGGCCTATCTAAATGGTGTTTTTAAGATAAATTTGGCAATTCTGTTTTGCAGTAACTGTATTACTGCTTTACTGAATAGTGGAATAGGGCAGGGTAAAATGGTATTTTATCCCTTATTTCAACCGTTCAGACGGCCTTTTCCCCATTCATCCCATTCGCTTTACCATCGGCATTATCCAAGTTACTATATCAAATTCATTGTCATTCTAAGATTGTCTCGTCATGACCGCCCGCCAATCCTACCACCTTACCTTTGCCCGTTTCTCTCCCTCACTTTCCGTCCGCTCCTTCAGCGCATCCGAAGCGGTCAACACCGCCTACCGTGTCGAAATCACCGCCACTTCTACCGATTCCTCCCTGCCTCTGTCTTCTTACCTTAACCAGCGCGCAGCCTTTGAGATTCGTCCGCAAGAAGGCTTACTGTCGGAAGTGGCCGGGGCATTCGGGTCTGCTTCAGACGATCCACCGGCGAAGCAATGGCAGGGCATCGTGACTTCGTGTGAGAA
>NZ_KV789482.1:2476-17279 GCF_001807625.1 Neisseria sp. HMSC03D10 | reverse complement strand
AGGGGATGTCCAACTTTTGGGGTGCAGTTCACCTAGAAACAAGGTTTTCAGACGACCTCTTTTTGTTTATTCAAAATACGGCCTGCCGGCCAAAGCAAAAAGTATTAAAATAACAGCAATCAAACGACACAAACCCTGCCGATAATAAAAACTGTCGTCATTCAAGCGCACACCTACCCTTCCCTGAAAAGCCGTCCTACCTTTCAGACGACCTTTCTTTCCAACCTCAAAACAAGGAGCGTTACAATGAAAGCAGCACGTTTTTACGATAAAGGCGACATCCGCATCGAAGACATCCCCGAACCGACCGTCGCCCCCGGCACCGTCGGCATCAACGTCGCCTGGTGCGGCATCTGCGGTACCGACCTGCACGAATTTATGGAAGGTCCGATTTTCATTCCGCCCTGCGGCCATCCGCACCCGATTTCCGGCGAGTCCGCACCCGTAACGATGGGACACGAGTTCTCCGGCGTGGTTTATGCCGTCGGCGAAGGCGTGGACGACCTCAAAGTCGGACAACACGTAGTGGTCGAACCCTACATCATCCGCGATGACGTACCGACCGGCGAAGGCAGCAACTACCACCTCTCCAAAGACATGAACTTCATCGGCTTGGGCGGCTGCGGTGGCGGCCTTGCCGAAAAAATCGCCGTCAAACGCCGCTGGGTGCATCCGATTTCCGACAAAATCCCGTTAGACCAAGCCGCTTTGATTGAGCCTCTGTCCGTCGGTCATCACGCTTATGTCCGCAGCGGCGCGAAAGCAGGCGACGTCGCATTGGTCGGTGGCGCAGGTCCGATCGGTTTGCTGCTTGCCGCCGTTTTGAAAGCCAAAGGCATCAAAGTCATCATCACCGAATTGAGCAAAGCGCGCAAAGATAAAGCCCGCGAATCCGGCGTTGCCGACTACATCCTCGACCCCTCTGAAGTCGATGTCGTCGAAGAAGTGAAAAAACTGACCAACGGCGAAGGCGTGGACGTCGCATTCGAATGCACCAGCGTCAACAAAGTGCTGGACACCATGGTCGAAGCCTGCCGCCCGACTGCGAAAGTCGTTATCGTATCCATTTGGAGCCACCCCGCCACCATCAACGTCCACAGCGTCGTGATGAAAGAGCTGGACGTGCGCGGCACCATCGCCTACTGCAACGACCACGCCGAAACCATCAAACTGGTGGAAGAAGGCAAAATCAACCTTGAACCTTTCATCACCCAGCGCATCAAGCTGGACGAGCTGATTTCCGAAGGCTTCGAGCGTCTGATTCACAACAACGAATCTGCCGTTAAAATCATCGTCAATCCCAACCTGTAAACGACTGACATATTGATATAGCTAAATAACTTTTTTCGATACGCAACTTATCGGTTATCGTCATTCCCGCCCCCGCCTAGGCGAGGACAGGCTACGGCGGGGGTGGGAATGACGGAATTTGATGACATACCGTATTTAAAGTTAAATATGCTTGCTATAGAAACACAAAGGTCGTCTGAAAACCTCAAATCGGGTTTTTCAGACGACCTTTTCTTCTGCCTGCTTTAGAACGTGTGTTTCAACGTAGCGGTCAGGCTGCGCGGTGTGCCGTAAACGTGGATGTCGGGCATGGGGCGGTAGCGTTTGTTGAACACGTTTTCAAAGTCCAAGCCGATGCGGGTGGATTTGCCGATTTTGTAATGCGCGGTCAAGTCCAGCGTAGCGTATGGGCGTTGGGTTAAGGCTTCTTTACCGGCAACGGTGAAGGGCTGATATTCATCATAGGCGTTTGTGCCGCTTTGCCAGTTGACGTTTGCACCCAAGTTTAGGCGGTCGGTAACGTCATACGCCGTAAAGAGTTTGAAAAGGTGGACAGGATAAGAAGGGTTGACCACATTGCCCGAATCGTTTTTGAGTTTGGAGTACGCATAAGAAGCATTGAGCAGCCATTTGTCGCTCAGGCGTCCGCCAACAGACAGTTCCACACCTTTGGTCGTCGTGCGGTCAATAGATTCATAGTAAACCCATTGATTTTTACGATCATAAATTTCTTTAGACAAATGGTCGCGTTTATTGATAAACGCCGCCGCAGAAGCGTTCAAACGGCCTTCAAACCATGAGGCTTTTAAGCCGAGTTCATATGTTTTACCGCGTTGCGGTTCGAGCGGTTTGCCGTTTCGATCCAAATTGCGCACTTGCGGGCGGAATATGGTGGTATAGGAGGTGTAGGCTGTCAGATTGTCGTTTAAATCATAGCTTGCGCCCAAATAGGGAATAAATACCTTGTTTTTATGCCTGCTGTCGGCAAAATTGTTGCGATCGGAACTGTAGCGGTATTGCCAATCGACAAACCGTCCGCCGCCTATCAATGCCAGCCTGTCGGTCAGTTTGAAACGGGTTGAACCGTAAACAGAGAGGTTTTTCATATGGGCAAAGCCGTCGCGAAGGTAAGGTATGGCCGGTTTTGTGAAATTTCCGTCAAAAAGGCGCAAATCAGGGACAACCCCATCTTTATTTCTCTCGTAATATGAGGGAGTTTCCTTATTGTACTGATAGCTGATACCGGCATTGAATTCATGTTTGCGTCCCCAAAGCGGGTAATCGCCGTCCAAACTCAGAGAAAAATCTTGGTCGGTGTACTTGGCTTGGTCGCGCTCGGCAACGAATTGAGCGGAATAGTCGGGATTAATGACAAAAGGACCAGCCATGCCGGCAACCGCATCACTTTTCCCGTAAATATGGCTGTAGTTGCCGTTCAGAGTCCAACCGTTTTCAAACTCATGATTGATAGAGGTGAAGATTTCCGCACTGTTTTCTTTACCGTAAGCCCATTTTGCTGAGGAATTGCTGCGCGGAGAGGCTGCAAACGGTTCGAAAGGTTGATTGTTTTCAGGGTCTCCCGCTACGGTCAGATAGCTGAAAGGAGAGCTGCCGGTATTGCGGAAACGGTGTATTTCCGTACCGAGGCGCCAGTGGGTTTGCGGCGTGAGGTCGTAAGACAGAATGCCGTAGAAAGTGTGATTGTGGCGCGACGTGTTCGGCAGGTAATCACCACCGTGGTCGCTGACCAAAATAGCGCGGCCGCGCAAGGTATTGTCGGCATTCAAAGGATGATTGGCATCAAGGACGAAGCGGTAGTGTTTCCACGAACCGACTCCGGCTTCCACGCTGACGGCAGGTTTGGCAGTCGGTTTTTTGCGTTCCAAAGCAACCGTACCGCCCGGTTCGCCCATACCGCCGTTGGACAAACCGCTTGCGCCGCGCACGACGACGACTTGTTCGTACAATGCGCTGTCCAGATTGTTGGTGCCGCGGCGGATGGCTTTACTGTCGTAAAGGAACTTGGGCGCGCCGTCCACAGAAATGCTGTCAATCGCCTGACTGCGCGAAATAAACTCGCTGTGGCCGGAGACGTTGTTGCCCATTTTACTGTGGAACACGCCCGGTGTTTGTTTCAACACGTCCTGCAAGGTATCCAAACCTTGGTCGTCCATTTGTTTTTCGGTAACGACGGACAAAGACTGCGGCGTTTCGCGCTGGGTCAGGCGAATGCCTGTCGCAGCGGAGGAAGCCGGAATGGTGTAGTTGGAGGTTGTCTGTTTACCGACGCCCCGCACTTGGACAGTAGGCAAATCAACCTGCTCAACCCCATCCCCTGCCCCGAAGGAATAGGCAGACAAAAGTGCCGCAGCAACGGCAACCGGCAAACGTGCCGGACGAAATTTAGATAATGGCATGGTGTCTCCTAATTATTTAGCCGTCCGAACGGCAGCGGAGTTCCAAACCTCCTTGCACCATTCGGCAGCAAACGGCTTTTTATGCATTAAATAAGAATTTTTATCAAATTTCTGTAATAGGATGAAATAAACGGTCGGAGTATAGGGAACCGACGGGCATGAATCAAATAATTTACACAGTCCCCGATACATCATTTTCATCTGCATGACCATCTTTCATTCTCAATCAAACAAATCCAACAGTTGTAAAAAAGGTCGTCTGAAAATTTTCAGACGACCTTTTCAATAATATAAGGATTTAGAAGAATGATATTTGCGTATTAAGTTGGCATTTGATTCTTCACCATTCCCCTACTCTATCCCCGCCCATTTGTGTGTCTGCACGCTCAACTGCCAATGCACGGGCGCGTCGGGGCGGCTGTTTAAGAGACCGATTTGGCGGATGGTGTCGTAGATGTTCATCACGCCGTTTTGTTCGCAGGGCGAAAGGTAGTAATGGCGCGCGCGGATTTTGCGTTCCATGTTTTCGCAGAACACAACGACATCGCCGTCCGCCACGATGCGTACTTCGTTGGCCTCGGCGATACAGTTGGTTTCATATTTGGCGGCGTAGCAGGCTTTGGGGCTGGTGGCGACGTAGTCGATTTGCGGCGGCGCGGGCTTGAGGCCGTTGGTTTCGATACAGAGGAAATAGCCTTCCGCCTTGAGCGTGTCCAGCAGCATATCGAGATGCGGCTGTATGGTCGGTTCGCCGCCGGTGATGATGATATTGCGGGCAGTGTAGGTTTTCAGACGACCTAAAATGTCGGACAGGCTCATCATGCCGAATTTCAAATAATCGGTATCACACCAGCCGCACGCCAGATTGCATTTGCCCAAGCGGACGAACACGGCAGGCATGCCCGTGTTCCAGCCCTCACCTTGCAGGCTCTCGAAGATTTCAACGATGCGGTATTGCGGATTTTCGGGGGCGACGCTGATTTTCTTCATACCGCCAACACCGCTGCCGCCGCCAGCATCGCAGGCAGACCTTGTTTGACGAGTATGCCTTTGTTGCCGGAAGAGAACGCGCCCCATGCGGCGGCAATCAAAACGAAGCCGAGAAACAGAATCGTCGCGCCGTAAACGGCATTGTCCGGCGCGGCAAACCGCGACCACACCAGCCCGATGCCGAGAAAGCCGTTATACAGCCCTTGGTTGCTGAACAGGGTCTGCACGCGCTTTTGTTCCATAAATTCATAAGGCAGCTTGAACATTTCCGCCGCCTTTTCGCTGGGAATCTGCGTCATTTCAAGCCAAGCGATGTAGAAATGTTCGGCGGCGACGAGGAGGACTAAGAGGGTGGAAAGGAGTTTCATGGGTGTACCTTTTAATGGGTGTATTTGATATGGAAGGCCGTCTGAAAAAACGGGGAATCCTTACTGAAAAAAAAGACAGTTTTACAGTAGATTCAAATAAGGACGCCCCACACCGTCATTCCCGCGCAGGCGGGAATCCAGACCTTGGTTTTTCAGAAATATTTAAAAATTGCAGTAATTCCAAATCTCTGGATTCCCGCCTGCGCGGGAATGACGCGGTTGGGCATACCTTATTTGAATTTACTCTACGGATACGTGCAAGATATTCCCTACTCCCCTTCATACTCCGCACACGATGTCGGCGTTTCCCACAATTTCACGCTGCACACTTTCAGCCCCGCGTTTTTCAAACGATCATACATTTCGACCGCCATATTTTCGGCAGTGGTGCGGCAGGGCAGGCACAGGGTTTTCATGTTCCAGCCCTCCAAGAGCGCGGCGATTTGGCATTCGCGCTCGTTGCCGCCGTGGTAGATAAACGCGTGGTCGAAGGGGTCGGTAATATGTTGTTTCACAATGGCTTTGAGGTCGGTAAAGTCCATCACCATGCCGTCTTTCGGCCCGCCCCTGACGGGGTCGTCTGAAACGGTGATTTCGAGTTTGTAGGTATGCCCGTGCAGGTTTTGGCATTTGCCGTCATGCCCGTCGAGCATGTGTGAGGAGTCGAAGGTGAATATCTTGGTAATTTTCATGGTGGGTACTTTAAATCGGTAAATAGCCCTGAAAGCCCATTTCGGCAGGCTTGCCGTGCGGATTCGGGGTCAGGCGGATGGTGTGATTTCCGATGCGGTCGAGCCGGAGCAGGTTGTCCACGTCTTTTAAGTTGTCTTTATGCTGCTGAACATGGTTGGTCAACAGGGTTTTCAGGGCTTTTTGTTTGGCTTCGGCGGGCGTGGCGGCGGCGAACAGTCCGAAAGCGTGCGCCTCGGCAAGCTGTCCCGCGCGATAGCCGCCGACATTGACGAAATACAGGTGCGGGACGTTTTCAGACGACCCCTTCGGCTCGGCGTGGTCGGATACATCGACATCGTAACCGTCCACCCATTCGACAACCTGCCAGCCGTCAATGTGGATTTTGTCCGCATCGCCGAACCATGCGGCTTTGAGCGCAGGGATGGCTTCACGGTAATCGTCGCACACGGCAAATTGGATGTCGTGCACTTCGATATTGGAGCGGCCTGCGTTACCGCCGAGATAGAACATATAAAGTTTGGTCATGATAAGGCTTGTATCGGATGATGGTTGTATTTTCAGACGATCTTTTTACTTTCCAAATATTCCGCCAATCCGCGTTCGCGCAACACGCAGCTCGGGCATTCATGGCAGCCGCCGACGATGCCGTTGTAGCAGGTGTGTGTCTCTTCGCGGATGTAGTCCAGCGCGCCCATTTCGTCCGCCAGCGCCCAAGTTTGCGCTTTGGTCAGGTACATCAGCGGGGTGTGGATTTGAAAGGCGTAGTCCATCGCCAGATTGAGGGTAACGTTCATGGATTTGACGAACACGTCGCGGCAGTCGGGGTAGCCGGAGAAGTCGGTTTCGCAAACGCCCGCGATGATGTGCCTGATGCCCTGTCCTTTGGCGTAGATGGCGGCGTAGAGTAGAAACAGGGCGTTGCGTCCGTCTACGAAGGTATTGGGCAGGCCGTCTGAAGCGGTTTCGATGGCAGCGGTGTCGTCCATCAGGGCGTTGTGCGTAATCTGCTGCATCAGGCTCAAGTCGAGTACGGTTTGTTTGACGCCCAAATCCTGCGCGATCCAGAGGGCGCGTTCCAACTCAATGGCGTGGCGTTGCCCGTATTGGAAGGTGATGGCTTGAACGTTTTCGCGCCCGTAGGTTTGAATCGCCTGAATCAGGCAGGTGGTGGAGTCCTGGCCGCCGGAGAAGATGACCAAGGCTTGTTGGTTTTGCATGGTGAATCCTAGTTTTGGTAACGCGGGAGGTTTGCGAACCGCGAAAATGGAAAAAAATCGTACGGATTATAGCGGATTTCGTCCGAATATACGCCGCCTGAAAGAACAAGGTCGTCTGAAACCCTAGAAAACGGTTTCAGACGACCTTTGGGGTGTTACAAATCAGGCTTTGGGTTTCAACGCTGCCGCTTCTTTGGCGAGGCGGGTGATGGTGTCCCAGTCTTTGTTTTTAACGGCTTCTTTCGGAGTCAGCCATGAGCCGCCGACACACAAGACGTTGGGTAGTGCCAAGTAATCGGGCGCGGTGGCGAGGCTGATGCCGCCGGTCGGGCAGAAGCGCACGTCGGCATAAGGACCGTAGAGTGCTTTGAGCATGGCTTTGCCGCCGACGACTTCGGCGGGGAAGAGTTTGAGGGTATCGATACCGTGTTCCAAAGCCAGTTGGACTTCGCCCGGAGTGGCAACGCCGGGAATCAGGGGAATGCCGCTGTTGTGGCTGGCTTTGGCGAGGGATTCGTGCAGGCCCGGGCTGATGGCGAAAACCGCGCCTGCGTCTTCGACGGCTTTGAGCTGTTCAGGGTTGGTAACCGTACCCGCGCCGACGATGGCGTTGGGCACTTCTTTGGCAATCAGGCGGATGGCGTCGAGGCCGACGGGAGTGCGCAGGGTAATTTCGAGGGTGGGGATGCCGCCTTCGACAAGGGCGTGGGACAAATCGACGGCGGTGCTTAAGTCGTCAATCGCCATGACGGGCACGACTGCGCCGGCAGTCAGGATTTCGCGTGGGGTCAGTTTGGACATTTCGATTCTCCAGGTGGGATGGGGTTGTCGTTTTTGTTGAGGTCAAATGGGACGGGGTTTAAGTTTTCAGACGACCTACGTCTTTGTTTTTTTCGCGGGCTAAGCCCACGCTACGTCTGCTGCGTTCAAACGGAACGGAGGTTTAAGTTTTCAGACGACCTTTGGGGCTGTATTCGGATATCCGTATCCGACAAATGCCCTGATAACGTCGGATTCGAAAATCCGACCTACGTCTTTGGTTTTGTTCGCGGGCAAAGCCCACGCTACGTCTGCTGCGTTCAAACGGAATGGTGGTTTAAGTTTCAGATGACCTTTGGGGGCTGTAGGTCGGATTCTTGAATCCGACATCTTAAACGGCTGTGTCGGATTCGAGAATCCGACAGTTGCTACGTCTGTTTTAAACGGCTTCAATAATTTTTCAGACGACCTTCCGTTTGAAAAGGTCGTCTGAAACGTACATCAGGCAAATTCACCGCCGAAGCTCATGGCACCGGTTTCTGCGCTGCTGGTCATGCTGCGGAAGTTGGCGAAGAGTTCGCGGCCACAGCCTTGTTGGTTCGCGCTCAAGTCGATGTGTTCGACTTCGCGGGCGTTCCATTCGGCCTCGTTAATCAGGACGTTGAGTTCGCCGGTAACGGAGTCGAAGCGGATCAGGTCGCCGGTACGGATTTTGGCGATGTTACCACCCATCAGGGCTTCGGGCGTCATGTGGATGGACGCGGGCACTTTGCCGGACGCGCCGGACATACGGCCGTCGGTCAGTAGCGCCACTTTGAAGCCGCGGTCTTGCAGGATGCCCAAAGGCGGGGTCAGTTTGTGCAACTCGGGCATACCGTTGGCGCGCGGGCCTTGGTAGCGGACGACGCACACAAAATCGCGTTCCAACTCGCCGCGTTCAAACGCTGCCAACACTTCGCGTTGGTCGTTAAACACGATGGCGGGCGCTTCGATGATGCGGCAGCCTTCGCGCACGGCGGACACTTTAATCACGCCGCGACCGATGTTGCCTTTCATCAGGCGCAAACCGCCGTCAGGGGAGAACGGGTTGTCGGCTTTACGCAGGATGTCGTCGTTGCCGCTTGTTTCGGGGGCTTCGCGCCATTCGAGTTTGCCGTCGATGAGAAAAGGCTCTTTGGTGTAGTGGCGCATACCGTGTCCGACGACGGTATCGACATCGTCGTGCAACAAACCTGCGTCCAGTAATTCGCGGATAACGAAAGGCAGGCCGCCTGCTGCGGTAAAGTGGTTCACGTCGGCCTTGCCGTTGGGGTACACGCGGATGAGCAGCGGGATGATGGAGGAAATTTCGTCAAAGTCGTCCCAGTTCAAAATCACACCTGCGGCGCGCGCCATGGCGACGAGGTGCATGGTGTGGTTGGTCGAGCCGCCGGTCGCCATCAGACCAATCAAGGCGTTGATGAAGGATTTTTCGGTCAACATTTCGCCCAAGGGTTTGATGGTGCCGTTTTTGATGCCGCGCGCGAGGTGTCCGGCTGCGTAGCGGGTCAGAGCTTCGCGCAGGTCGGTATAGGGGTGGACGAAAGCGGCGGCGGGCAGGTGTACGCCCATCATTTCCATCATCATTTGGTTGGAGTTTGCCGTGCCGTAGAAAGTGCAGGTGCCGGGGCTGTGGTAGGAACCCATTTCGCTTTCGAGCAACGCGTCGCGACCGACTTTGCCTTCGGCGAAAAGCTGGCGGGTGCGGGCTTTTTCTTTATTGCCGATACCGCTGGACATCGGGCCTGCGGGAACGAAGATGCCGGGAATATGACCGAACGAAAGCGCGCCTATCATCAAACCCGGCACGATTTTGTCGCACACGCCCATAAACAGGCTGCCGTCGAACATTTGGTGCGACAGGCCGATGGCGGTACTCATGGCGATGACGTCGCGGGAGAACAGCGACAATTCCATACCGGCGTAGCCCTGCGTGATGCCGTCGCACATGGCGGGCGTACCGCCGGCGACTTGGGCGGTCGCGCCGTTTTTCTGTGCTTCGTCTTTAATTTGGTCGGGGAAGTCTTTAAACGGCTGGTGTGCGGAAACCATGTCGTTGTAGGCGGTGATGATGCCTAAGTTGGGAACGGTGTCCTGAAGCATTTCAATTTTGATGCTTTTGGGCATGGAGGCGTAGCCGTGCGCCAGGTTGCTGCAACCGAGCTGGTTGCGCTCCAGCCGTCCCATTTGTTTGGCGCTGCGGATTTTCGCCAGATATTTTTCGCGGGTCGGACGGCTGCGCTCGATGATGCGCTCGGTGATTTCGGCGAGCTTGGGGTGGATAGGAGTGGGATTCATGTTCGGTCTCCTGTCGGAAGGGGTGGTATGGGATTTTTGTTTGCGCGTTTCTGATTTTTTGTATTGGGTGTGGGGCGTTCAGCGTTTCAGACGACCTTTCAAACCATGCAAGGGGTCGTCTGAAAGCCTCACTCTATCTATGCAGGCTATTATAATACAAAACCTGTAATTTAGTTACAAAATAATCTGCTAAATGTAAGAAATTTGATTTAAATCGTGATATGCGTCATTTGTGAAAATCTACCAAACCAAACTCATCAAACTTTTAAACTAAGTCAAATAATTTGTAAAAATGAGAATAGACAAAATGTGTAGCCATGTGTAGTATTACTACTCATTAGCCCGCCTGTTTTGAAATTTTGATGCAGGCGATTGGTTTCCATTGCTTTTCTGCCGAAACCGCCCGTCTTTCACGGCATCCGGCGGCACCGGCACAAGGCCTTCCTCAACGAGAGATAAAACGATGAGTACACAAACAAATTTTGATTTGGTGTTGTTCGGCGCGACCGGCGATTTGGCAATGCGTAAGCTGCTGCCTTGTCTGTATCAGGCGCACGTTGCAGGGTTGCTCAATCCTCAGGGTCGTATTTTAGGTGTCAGCCGCAGCGATTTGGATACGGCGGGCTTTTTGGCAAAAGTGGAAACCAACTCCAAAATCCATGTCAAACAAAACTTTTCAGACGACGCCTGGGCATCGTTCGTCAAACGTATCGAATATTTGAAAGTCGACGTTACCCAAGAAGCCGATTTTGCCGCTTTGGGCGAAAAAGTCAAAGCCCGCAAAAAGACCGACAACGTCATCATCTATCTTTCCACCGCGCCGAAATTCTTCGCGCAAGCCTGCGAAAACCTTGCCAAAGTCGGACTGAACGCCGACAACGCGCGCGTCGTTTTGGAAAAACCGCTGGGTACCGACCTCGCCTCTTCCCAACAAATCAATACCGATGTCGCCCGCTACTTCAAAGAGAGCCAAATCTACCGCATCGACCACTACTTAGGCAAAGAAAGCCTGCAAAACCTGCTGGCGCTGCGTTTTGCCAACGTGATGTTCGAGCCGTTGTGGAACAACAAATACATCGAAAGCGTACAACTGACCATCGCCGAACAGCTCGGTGTGGAAGAGCGCGGCGAGTTCTACGACATTACCGGCGCGCTGCGCGACATGGTGCAAAACCACCTGATGCAAATGCTGTGCATGACTGCGATGGAAGCACCCGCCAGCTTGGATGCCGACGCAGTGCGCGATGAAAAAGTCAAAGTCATCAAGTCCTTGAAACCGCTGACCATCGAATCCGTCAACGAAAACGTCGTGCGCGGACAATACACCGCCGCCAAAGGCATGAACGGCTATCTGCAAGAAATCAACGTTCCGCAAGACAGCTTCACCGAAACCTACGTCGCCATCAAAGCCGAAATCGAAAACGACCGTTGGAAAGGCGTTCCTTTCTACCTGCGTACCGGCAAACGCATGGCGGGCAAAGTGGCGGAAATCGTCTTGAACTTCCGTCCGCTGCAAAACCATATTTTTGAAAACAGCCAAGCCGCGCCAAACCGTTTGGTTATCGAATTGCAGCCGACCGAGTCCGTTCGCCTCTATACGCAGATGAAAACGCCGGGTGCGGGCAACAAAGTGGAAATCGTGCCGCTGGCAACCAACTTGGAAAAAGCCCTCAGAGGTCGCCGCGCCGAAGCTTACGAACGCCTGCTGTTGGACGTCATCAACGGCAAGCTCGCCCTCTTCAACCGCCGCGACGAACTCGAAGCCGCTTGGGAATATGTGATGCCGATTCTGGAAAACTGGGCAAGCAACACCACCCCGCCACACGGCTACGACGCGCATTCATGGGGCCCGGTAGCCGCCCGCGAACTGTTGGCGCGCGACGGACACAAGTGGCACGAAGACCAGTAAAGCCTTTTCAGACGACCTTTGCTTGAAGCGTTCACGGTTCAAAAAGGTCGTCTGAAAACCATAAGGCGGCAGATTAGGCGTTTCCGCCGACATTCGCGCTGCCATCGACAATACAGGCTCTCACTTACTTTCCCGCTCACAAACACTGCCTTTCAGACGACCTCCTGCCCCCTTCTTAACAAAAGGTCGTCTGAAAACAGAGAAAGGACACTTTTATGTTCGTTTGGCATGAATACGAAAACGCAGCAGCCGCTTCACAGGCTTTGGCAGACGCAGTCGCCGCCGCGCTGCAAAACGCGCTGGATAACAAAGGCAGCGCAGTGTTGGCGGTTTCCGGCGGCCGCTCGCCGATTCCCTTCTTCCAAGCCCTGTCGCAAAAAGATTTGGACTGGCAAAAAGTCGGCATCACTTTGGTTGACGAGCGCATCGTGCCGACGACCCACGCCGACAGCAACACCGCCTTGGCGCACGAATACCTGCTGCAAAACAAAGCCGCCGCAGCGACTTGGATTCCCGTTGTCGAAGCGGGTAAAACTGAAACTGAATTACAACCCGACAGCGTCGTTGCCTACGCGCTGAAACATTACAAACAACCTGACGTACTGATTTTGGGCATGGGCGGCGACGGACATACCGCCTCCCTCTTCCCGAAAGCGCCGCAGCTGAAGGCAGCCATCAACGAATCAGACGACCCGACCCTCATCCACACCACGCCCGTTACCGCGCCGCACGAGCGCGTCAGCATGACCTTGGGCGCCATCGCCAAAACGGAAAACGTCTTTTTGGCGATTCAGGGTGCGGAGAAAAAAGCCGTGTTCGACAAAGCCGCCGCGCGCGCCGATTTGGAATATCCGACCAGCCTGGTATTGAACCATCAAGGAGTGAACTGCCATGTCTTCTACTCAAACTGATATTCAACAACCCGTCGGCAAAAACTATCCGCGCCTGGTTGCCGATATCGGCGGCACCAACGCCCGCTTCGCGCTCGAAACCGCCCCGCACCAGATTGAAAAAGCCCAAGTCTTGCCGTGCAAAGACTACGACACCATCGTCGATGCCGCCAAAGCCTATTTGGAACAGGCAGGCGGAGCCGAAGTCCGGCACGCCGCCTTCGCCATCGCCAACCCGATTTTGGGCGACTGGGTGCAAATGACCAACCACCATTGGGCGTTTTCCATCGAAACCACCCGTCAGGCATTGGAGCTGGACACCCTCATCCTCTTGAACGACTTTACCGCGCAGGCATTGGCGGTAACGCAGACTTCAAGCAAAGACCTGATGCAGGTAGGCGGGCATAAACCCATCGAATTTGCCCCCAAAGCCGTCATCGGGCCGGGAACCGGTTTGGGCGTGAGCGGACTGGTGCACAGCCCCGCAGGCTGGGTCGCGCTTGCCGGCGAAGGCGGCCATTCCAGCTTTCCGCCGTTTGACGACATGGAAGTTTTGATTTGGCAGTATGCGAAAAACAAATACGGCCATGTCTCCGCCGAACGCTTCCTCAGCGGCGCAGGTTTGAGCCTGATTTACGAGGCACTCGCCAAACGCGACAAACTGAAAAACTACCGCCTCAAACCGTCCGAAATCACCGAAAAAGCCTTAAGCGGCACGTCCCCGCTCTGCCGTCAGACTTTGGACATCTTCTGCGCCATGCTCGGCACGGTTGCCTCCAACCTCGCCCTGACGCTGGGCGCGCGCGGCGGCGTGTATTTGTGCGGCGGCATCATCCCCCGCGTTTTGGAATATTTTAAAACCTCACCTTTCCGCAGCCGCTTTGAAAACAAAGGCCGTTTCGAAGCCTATCTCGCCGCGATTCCCGTCTATGTCGTCTTAAGCGAATTTCCGGGCATTACCGGCGCAGCGGCGGCACTCGACAACCACTTGAAAAACGTTTAATCACACAAGCCGCCCCGCCGCGGGGCGGCACACACCGAAGGGCATATTTATGTTAAGCAAAATCAGCGAATCACTGTCAAACCTGTCGGGCGCGGAACGCAAAGTCGCCGAATGCGCCTTGGCGGAACCCAAATGGTTTGTCCATGCCGCCGTCGCCGAAATCGCCGAGCGCGCATCCGTCAGCCAGCCGACCGTCATCCGTTTTTGCCGCAGCCTGGGCTACAAAGGACTGCCCGAGTTCAAACTCGCCCTGTCCGCCAGCATAGGCCACGAAGGTATGCCCTACGTCCATGAAGAGCTCAACGCCGACGACGACATGAGCATCGTTGTCGAAAAAGTATTGGGCAACGCCGCCGCCTCCATTTTGGGCGAACGCCGCTTCCTGAAAGAGTCCGAACTGGAAAACGCCATCGCCACCCTGATGCACGCCCGCCGTGTCGAGTTCTACGGCGTCGGCAACTCCGGCATCGTCGCCCAAGACGCGCAACACAAATTCTTCCGCTTCGGCATTTCCACCGTCGCCTACGTCGATACCCACACCCAACTGATGGCAGCCTCCGTCCTGTCCGACCAAGACGTTGTCGTCGCCATTTCCAACACCGGCTCGTCCATCGAGCTTTTAGACGCCGTCAGCATCGCCAAAGAAAACGGCGCATCCGTCATCGCCCTGACCCGCAACGACTCCCCGCTGGCACAGCTTGCCGACTGCGTATTGAGCATCGCCACGCAGGAAAACGCCGAACTCTACACCCCCATGGTTTCCCGCCTGCTGCAACTTGCCGTCATCGACATCCTCGCCATCGGACTCGCCCTGCGCCTGGGTGACGCCGCCAGCCTGCAACTGCAAAAAAGCAAAAAAAGCATACACAACAAACACATCGATTACGACAAAGACTAAACAATATAGTGGATTAAATTTAAATCAGGACA
>NZ_KV789482.1:0-2456 GCF_001807625.1 Neisseria sp. HMSC03D10 | reverse complement strand
ACGCCGTACTGGTTTAAAGTTAAGCCACTATACATTTTCAGACGACCCGACATATCCCAAGGTCGTCTGAAAATACCGGCCAAAAAATCAGTGCCGCCGTTTTCCTTCCCTGCTGAACCCAAATAACGGCAGACCCCGCATTCACACCCAACCCTAAAAACGGAAACCCACCCGTTCCCGTTTCAGACGACCTCGCGGCCGTTTTCCCACAAAACCGTCCAACCTCAGGAGCATCCGATGAAACACCTTCACGACTTACCGGCTTGGTCAAAATTATGGATACATTTTGACGAAACCAAAGAACAACACATGCGCGAAATGTTCGATCAAGACCCGCAGCGTGCCGAACGCTACTGGCTGCAAGTCGGCGGACTGACGCTGGATTACTCCAAAAACCGCATCAACGACGAAACCATGGCACTGTTGTTCGAGCTTGCCCGTGAAGCAGGCGTGCCCGAACGCATGCAGCAGATGTTCCGCGGCGAAAAAATCAACACCACCGAAAACCGCGCCGTCCTCCACGTCGCCCTGCGCAACCGCACCAACTCCCCCATCGTCGTTGACGGCGAAGACGTCATGCCCAAAGTCAACCACGTCCTCCAACGCATGGGCGAATTCGCACACGAAGTCCGCAGCGGCAGCTGGCTGGGCTATACCAACCAAGTCATCACCGACATCGTCAACATCGGCATCGGCGGCTCCGACCTCGGCCCGCTGATGATGTGTACCGCGCTCAAACCCTTCGGACACCCCCGCCTCAACATGCACTTCGTCTCCAACGTGGACGGCTCCCAACTGCGCGACGTATTGTCCAAAGTCCACCCCGAGACCACCCTCTTCATCATCGCCTCCAAAACCTTCACCACCCAAGAAACCCTCACCAACGCCCTGACCGCGCGCAAATGGTTCCTTGACCATGCAGGCGACGAAGCCGCCGTCGCCAAACACTTCGTCGCCGTCTCCACCAACCAAAAAGCCGTTGCCGAATTCGGCATCGACACCGCCAACATGTTCGAATTTTGGGACTGGGTCGGCGGACGATACAGCCTCTGGTCAGCCATCGGCCTGCCCATCATGCTCTATTTGGGCGAAGAAAACTTCATCGAAATGCTCAACGGCGCGCACCTGATGGACCAACACTTCATCAACACCCCGCTTGAGCGCAACATGCCCGTCATCCTCGCCCTCATCGGCATCTGGTACATCAACTACTACGGCGGCGGCAGCCACGTCATTGCCCCCTACGACCAACACCTCCACCGCCTGCCCAAATTCATCCAGCAGCTCGACATGGAGAGCAACGGCAAACAAGTTACCCTCGACGGCAAAGCAGTCGGCTACGAAACCTCCCCGATTATTTGGGGCGAAACCGGCATCAACGGTCAGCACGCCTTCTTCCAACTGCTGCACCAAGGTACCCACATCACCCCGATCGACCTCATCGCCTCGCTTGAAAAACGCAGCAACCTGCGCGGCCACCACGAAATCCTGCTCGCCAACGTCTTCGCCCAAGCCGAAGCCTTCATGCGCGGCAAAACCCCCGACGAAGTCCGCGCCGAACTCAAAGCCCAAGGCATGGAAGCAGAGCGCATTGAAGAGCTGGTTCCGCACAAAACCTTCTCAGGCAACCGCCCGACCAACCTCATCCTCATGGACAAAATCAACCCCCGCAACATGGGCAGCCTGATCGCCATGTACGAACACAAAACCTTCGTCCAAGGCATCATTTGGGGCATCAACAGCTTCGACCAATGGGGCGTCGAACTCGGCAAACAGCTCGCCAAAACCATCCTCGCCGAGCTGACCGGCGAAACCGGCGTACAAAAACACGACAGCTCCACCACCCGCCTGATCAACCTTTATCTGAACGCCAACAAATAAAGACAGCCCCATCAGGACAAAAGGTCGTCTGAAAACCCAGATTTAAGGTTTTCAGACGACCTTTTTCACTCCCTGTATAACGTTTATCAACCGTTAGACAGCGAAACAACAAACAAAATAACTGCACCAAAGGCAGAGCGGCTGCAACCGTTTTGACAAACAAACGATCAGGCTTTTCCATCCTCGGAAGCTGATATTGTTTCAGCCACCACAACCCCACCAGATAAGTAGAAACCGGTACGGACGCATAACCCGTCAAAAGACTGATGCCAATGGTAGCCTCACTGTTCCCGAAAAAATGGCGGACAATCGGTTCGGCAATCAGAGCAACCGCCACACCCACACACAATGCCCCGATCATTTGAACTGCAAACAGGCTCATACCGGCGATAATGCTTTGTTTTGTGTTTAATCCGAATCCTCGATTGACGGCAACGATATCAACTGCACACCATAACAGACACAACAACAGACCCGATATCATAAACATACATATTCTCCCTGTTTTCTAAGCTATTTTCAGACGACCTTTGCGCTTATTTCGCCGTTATAGTGGATTAAATTTAAATCAGGAC
>NZ_KV789481.1:0-3001 GCF_001807625.1 Neisseria sp. HMSC03D10 | reverse complement strand
GGATTTTGGGGAATTTTGCAAAGGTCTCTATCGGTTTTGGCTGACTCGGTATCCGTAGCGTGGGTTCTACCCACGAAGATAATTGACGGACAGATGTTTGAAATTTTGAGTGGCTCGCGGACAAAGCCCTCACTACGGTGTCTGCCGACAACACAAGCACCGTCGCGTGGAATCCGTCCACAAAAATGATTAAAAAAGGTCATCTGAAAACTCAAACCCCAGGTTTTCAGACGACCTTTCACATTTTTTCACCCATGCCCGGGAGGCTCCGGCGCACCTGCGGGCTGTTTGTAGCGGTTGTACATAAACAGATATTGCGTCGGGAACCGGCGTATCCAATATTCCGTATTTTCATTGATTACCCGCGCATCGTGTTCTTTATTGCCGTTCAGTTCGCCGCGTAAGGGTTCGATATGTAGGACAAACCCACGTCCTTGCGGCAGGCGTTCTCCGCAGAAAAACAATGCCTTGACCCCTTTTACCTGTGCGAGCTTGCCTGCCAGCGTCATAGTAAAAGCCGGTTTACCGAAAAACTCTGTCCACACACCGTCTCCGCCTTCTTCGGGTGCGGGGACATGGTCGGGCAAAACGATGGTGGCTTCGCCCGCACGCAAAGCTTTGATGACCTGTTTAACGCCTTGAATACTGGTCGGCGCGGTTTTACCTTTGCCGCGTACGCGCCCCGCCTGCATGACCTCATCCATTGCTTTGAGCTTCGGCGGTTTGTACATCGCCGTGAGCGGGAAAGGAAGCTGTTGGCTGATATACCGTCCGGCAAGGTCGTAGCTGCCGATGTGCGGGGTAATAAACAACAATCCTTCGCCCGCATCCAACGCAGCCTGTACATGTTCCCATCCGCGTACTTCTACAAACAATTTTTCTATGCTTTCAGGTCGTCTGAAAAAAGCCACGGGCAATTCCAACCCGCCTTTGACCGTTTCGCGGAACACAGCCTTGACCGCCGCTTCATCGGGCAGCAAACCGGCTGTCCGCATATTGTCAAATACGCGTTCGCGATCCTCACGGCGCAGATAATAAACCGCGCAGCCCAACACGCCCGCCAATGCGTGCAGCAGGCGCAGCGGCATGGCGGCGAAGAGTTTGAAGAAAAAGGTAATCAGAATATACATAAAGGTATACCAAAGAAAGGTGGTCGGATTGTATAGCCGAATACGCAGGCAGTCGATACCTCGTTGACTGCCTGCACGCCGTTGCCATCAAGATGCACCTTCAAATCAAATAACAAAATTGATAGTAACTGTTGTAAAATTTTTACAGACTAAAAACGTACCGATAAGACTTTCCCTAAAACTTCGTTAATATTCCAAAACAGCCAACCACTATCAATACAAATACCGAAGAACAGTTTTATTTTTATATTTAATTGTTTTATAAATATTTTTTATAAAACCCTAATTCTATACTTCTGCTGTTTCTATTTTCATATAGATTAAGCCTGTTTTTCATTTCTAAAAAATCGTCCCTTTTACCCATTTTAAAATACTTCGGGATTTGCCCAAACAACAATTATTTACGGCAAATTTAAACGCATATGCTCTCTTTTGCACCTGAATGCGGTACACTTACAAACATAAGCATTTGAAATTTCTTAGAAATATAAAAAGAATCACAATCATATTCTTTTTGTGATACTCCTCAAATCAAGCTAACGAATAGAAAGGCATACATCATGGAAACCAAACGTCTCTCTTCCCTTCTCAAACTCATCGCCAACCCCGAACGCATGACCATTTTGTTCATGCTGATGGACAGCGAACGCAGCATTGCCGAATTATCCGAAGCGCTCGGACAGCCTGCGACCGCCGTTTCCAACCACCTCGCGCGCCTGCGCTCCGAAGGTCTGATCGATTTCACCCGCTACCACCGCATCATCGAATACCGGCTAGTATCCGAAGAAGCCGCCGCCATCCTCGATACGCTGCGCAATTTGGAAAACCGTAAAGCCGCCTAAAGGCTGTTGAGCCTTGTTTTCCCAAACGGATTTTTGTTTCAAAACCGGCAGCCGCCCAAATCCCCTGATGATACAATAGCGTCCCGTTTACGCAACAAAGCGGTTTTGCATGAACCGCTTTTGTTTTGTCCTTATTTTGCCCGAAAAGCCCGAAACGCTTTTCAGACGACCCTCACACACGGAATCCGCATGAAAATCACCACTTGGAACGTCAATTCCCTCAACGTGCGCCTGCCGCAGGTGCAAAACTGGCTTGCCGACCATCAGCCCGATGTCCTTGTTTTGCAAGAACTCAAGCTAGACCAAGACAAATTTCCCGCCGCCGCCCTGCAAATGATGGGCTGGCACAGCGTTTGGAGCGGGCAAAAAACCTACAACGGCGTCGCCATCATCAGCCGCAGCGAACCGCAAGACGTACACGTCGGCCTGCCTACCCTGCCCGACGACCCGCAACGCCGCATCATCGCCGCAACCGTCAACGGCGTGCGCGTCATCAATGTCTATTGCGTCAACGGCGAAGCCCTCGACAGCCCGAAATTCCAATATAAAGAACAATGGTTTGCCGCATTGACTGAATTTGTCCGCGACGAAATGACGCGCCACGAAAAACTGGTCTTGCTCGGCGACTTCAATATCGCGCCAGCCGATGCCGACTGCTACGACCCCGAAAAATGGCATGAAAAAATCCACTGCTCATCCATCGAGAGACAGTGGTTCAAAAATCTGTTGGATCTGGGCTTGACCGACAGCCTGCGCCAAATCCACCCCGAAGGCGCGTTTTACACTTGGTTTGACTATCGCGGCGCAATGTTTCAACGCAAACTCGGACTGCGCATCGACCACCAGCTCATCAGCCCCGCCTTGTCTGCCGTGTTGAAAGACGTTTATGTCGATTTGGACGCGCGCGCGCAAGAACGCCCCAGCGACCATGCGCCGGTCGTGGCTGAATTTGATTTGTAAGGCGCAATCTTTAAAAAAGGTCGTCTGAAAACCTCATTTGTAGAAAATCGTCGCGTTGTTTACACAACA
>NZ_KV789480.1:0-14163 GCF_001807625.1 Neisseria sp. HMSC03D10 | reverse complement strand
CGGTTGTTTGCCTTGGTCGGATGCGGGTGGCGGCGGGCAGTTTGTTGCTATGATACGGGTGTTCCGATATACAAGCGTCGGCTTGGTGATGGGTCTCAACGCCGGTATGAACATCGGCCTCAACGCAGGTCGAAACATTACCCTGTCCGCAGGCAAGAAAATTACCATACAAGTCGGTAGTTCCATGATTTTGATTGATAAAAACAAAATCAGCATCGTCAGCAAAACGATCAAGATCGTCGGCACCAAAGTAGTGGACATCGACGGCAAAAAAGTCGATATCAACTAGAGAAGATACGCCATGTTTGAGTTGCAGAACTTTACCTGCTTTCATACGCAGCAGTTTAAAAACATCGACCAAACAGATCGGGCTTATGATGTAGTCGTCGCCAAAGTCAGCTACGAGTTTGAAATTGACCCGGAAACAGGAAAAACGGAGCTTGCGTTTGCCCGTAAGCAAACGCCGCTCACGTTTGCCGATACCTATTACGGCGATCCTTCGCAAACCTCAACTCAGTTTGAAAGCGACTTCAGCCTCTACAAGCCCAAAACCGACTTGGTTGTCAATGCCACCGCCTATGCGCCCGACGACGTTCCCTCTCGGCAATTTACCGTATCCGTAAGAATCGGCGATTACCAAAAAAGCCTGGCGCTTACCGGGGAACGTTACTGGGTGCGGGAGGCGGCAGGATGGTCTTTGAGCGAACCCGACCCCATCCTTTCGCTGCCTATCCGTTATGAGTTTGCCTTTGGCGGCAGCGCAGTCGAAGACGACCACACAGGTTATCAGCAGAACGCCATCGGCATCGGCTACTATCCAAAGGCCGAACTCAAAAAAAACGGGTTCAAGCGGACGCTGAAAGCGCATCAAATCTACGACCCCGCACACCCCGTGCGAGATCCGTCCGATAAGGCCGCGCCCGAAGGTTTCGGCTTTATGCCCCGTTATTTCGCACTGCGAGCCAAACATACCGGCACTGCCGATGCGCAATGGATAGCCAACCGTGCCCCGCTACTGCCTGAAGATTTTTCTATGGCTTATTGGAACGGCGCCCATCCCTCGCTGCAGCTTCCCCATCTGAAACCCAACCATATTTACGAACTGACTTTTACCGGCATGGTGCATTCCTTCCAAGCACCCAACCAACGATTTACCGTTGATTTGCCGGTAGAAACCGTGTTCGTCCACGCCCATACGGCAACCAACTCGTCATTGTGCAAAGATATGGTATTGGACACCATCCTCGTCGATGTAGAACAACGCCGCATTGATTGCAGCTACCGCACATCTTTTCCGGAGGAACTGGAAATTGCGGCATGCCAGCTCAGATTCATCGCCCGACACGAACGGGCAGATCAAATCGCAGCCGCTCAAGCCTGTCGGGATTCGCAGGATGAATTTATCCCAATCCCGCCATCTTTGGCAGCACACGCATAAACCATACATAGGTCGTCTGAAACCCTAAGTCCTCATTCATCCCCCTTTCAGACGACCCCATCCCCAACAGGAGCAAGCCGCCATGGCATTCAATAAAATCGCCCGTAAAGACAGCGACTTCTATGTAATCTGTACCCTCCCCGATTTCTGCTGGGCGCCCCCTCCCGCTCCTCCTGTCACACCGCCCATCCCCTTCCCGCTCTTCGCCGACCTGGGCAATGCCAAAACCGTTGCCAAAGACGTCCGCCTCAACCGCAAGCCCGCCTTCGTCTTCAATGCCAGTAAAACCAACCGCACCACCGGTGACGAACCCGCCCTTCCGGGCCGCAAGGGCATACTTTCCCGTACCGCCACCAAACCTGCCTGGCCGATGATGCACTCCTCTTCGGTTAAAATCCGCAAGCGCCACATCATACGCGCCGGCGATATGTTCCACATGAACAATAAGTTCAAAAAGAAACTGCCGCCCAAACCCTGTATTTCCTGCAAAGCCGCCGCCGCTGCCGGCCGCCCGGTCAATCCGATACACGGGCTGAAGTTTTTGGAGAGTGAAACCGACTTTGCTTTTGAAGGCATCCTGCCGCTGGTTTGGAGCCGAAGCTATTATTCCGACCAGGACGGTACCGGCTGGCTCGGCGAGGGCTGGAGCGTGCCGGGCTGCCAACGCATCATCCGCGATGCGGCGGGATTGGCCTATATCGACGATCAGGGCCGTCTGTTCCCGCTGCCGGAAGTCGATGAAGACGACGAAGAGCCGGTATTGTTCGAGAGCGAACAGATCTGGTTCAGCAAAAATCCGGACGGGCATTATGTCATTGCTTCGCTGGACGGTTCGATGGCGCTGCGTTTTGCGCCTTTGGCGGTGGCGGAAGACGGCTCGGACGAAGATGCCACCCTCTTCCCGCTGGTGGCGGTGGAAGACGCCAACGGCAACCATCAGCGTTTCGTCTATCATCCGCTGACCGGTCTGCCGCAATACGTCATCGACGGCAACGGCCGGGTGTTCTCGCTGAACTTCGGCAATGTGGCGGATAAGCAGTCGCCTAAAATGCGGCTGCTGTCGGTGTCGCTGTTGGAGGGTTTGCCCGTCTTCGGAGAGGCGGTCCGGGTTGGCAGTCCGCTGGTCCGCTACGAATACAACGGCAGCGGCGACCTGCTGCGCGTCATCGGCCGCGACGGCAACGTCAAACGCAGCTTCGGCTATAAAAACAATCTGATGGTGTCGCACACGGATGCGGCCGGATTGGTATCGGAATACGAATACGACCATTACACCCCGACCGGCAAGGTGTTGCGCAACTGGACTTCTTTGGGCGAGGAATGGCGCTTTACCTATCACGACGGTTATACCGAGGTAACTGACGTATTGGGCCGTACCGAGCAATATCATTACGATTACAACAACGAGCTGACCAAACGGGTATTTGCCGACGGCAGCGCCGTGTTGATGGAACGTGACGGTTTGGGCCGTCTGCTCAGCCATACCGATGCGATGGGGCGCGTTACCCGCTATCAGTACAGCAACGAAGGGCAGGTTGAAACCATCGTCCGCCCCGATGGCGCCATCCTGCATTTCGACTATGACGACTGCTACCGCCTGATCCGTAAAAGCGATGCGGAAGGCCGTTATGACGGCTATACCTACGACGAAGCGGGCAACCTGCTGACCCATACCGACCCGCTGAAGCATACCACCCGTTTCGAATACGCCGACAACGGCCTGTTGCTGTCGGTAACCGATCCGAACGGCAGCAGCACCGCCTATCACTACAATGAAAACCGCCAGCCCGACCTCATTACCGACTGCTCCGGTTACGAAACCCGTCTGGCCTACACCCCCGAAGGACAGTTGGCGCGCATTACCGATGCGCTGGGACAGCACACCGAATACCATTACGACGCCGACCAAAACCTCACCCTCGCCCTCTATCCCGACGGCAGCAAAGAGACCTTCGGCTACGATGCCGCAGGTCGTCTGAAAACCCATACCGACGGCGAAGGTCATACCACTTCCTACGAATACGGCCAGGACGGTCTGCCGACCCGACGCACCAATGCGCTGGGCCATACCTTCGGCTACCACTACGACAAAGCCCGCCGCTTAGTCGGCCTCACCAATGAAAACGGCGCGCGCTACCGCTTTGCCTACGACGTCCTCGACCGCCTGATTGCCGAAAGCGGCTTCGACCATAAACTGACCGGCTACCGCTACAACGCCGGCAACGAGCTGGTCGAGCAGCGCGAATTCGGCGACGACGCCTCCCTCGCCGCCAAACTGATGGCGCAGCTGGGCGGACAGCCCGTCCCCAAAAAAGACGCCGCCCCGCTTTCAGACGACCTCGACAGCCAAACCCCGCTGCGGATTACCGAGTTCAAACGCGATATATTGGGACGCCTAATCCACACCCTCGCCCGCGACAACGACAAGGTTCAGGAAACCGTTTACGGCTACGACCCGGACGGCAACCTCGTCCGCGCCGCCAACTGCCACAGCATCACCTGCTTCGACTACAACGAAAACGGCCAACTCATCGCCCAGCACCAATGGAAGGTGCCAAGCAAGGAAGAGAACGCCCGAAACGTTTTGCCGACAGCCAAAGAGGTTACGGCGCGGAAGAGATTGCCGATGTGTTGGACCAGCTGGCGTTTACCTACCATTTTTACGGGCACACGGGCGAGGCATACCAAAACAACTTCGCGGATAACGGCATCACCCGGTCGGTAAAAATTAAAAAATTGGAATTTGACGGACAGGGAAAATTGTCGGAAGGCTGTATGTTGATTTTGGAAGTGGAGCAGAAGAAAGGGGACAAGCTGTTTACGCTTTCGCCTGTACCGTTAAACGAGATCATTCATTTTATGCAGGACACTTGGCGGTATTGCTGATGCGGAAAGGACGGATTGAAAACCCGTCCTTTTGTTTTGCCGGTTGTTTTTCAGGTAGCCTACACCATTCAAGGCTACCTGAAAATTCATTTCTAAAAATAAAAGCTCATTCATTCAATGCCGCCAATCTCGCCCGAATTTTTGCAGCTGCATCTTCCGTACTGTTACCAACGATAACGTTTTGCTTGTCGTCGAAATACTGCACGGCAGGGAGGTCGCGCAGGAAGCTGTCAATATCCTGTGCGGTCAGGAAACGGCCGTGCATATCCCAGCCGACATTGAGGGCGCGTCCTTTGACGGCAGCCATGCGGTCGTGCAGATGGCCGTAGAGGTGGTATAGGCCGTGGTGGATGCCGTCCCATTCGTATAAGGGATAGTGGCACAAAATCGCGGTATTGCCGATTTCGGGCAGTTTGAGCCGCAGGTAATGGCTGGCGGACGAGAGCAACGGATGACCGTCGGCTTTGCGCGTGTTGAGGAAATGTGCTTCGTTTTGCTGAATTAGGTAGTCGTGATTACCGTAGATCAAATGGTGTTGCCCGTTAAGCCGTTGCAGCACGGCTTCGATGTGTGCGGGATTTTTGGCAAAGCAGACATCGCCGAGGTTGTACACAGTGTCTTGCGGGGTAACGACGCGGTTCCAGCAGTCGATCAGGTATTCGTTCAGCTCGTTGGTGTTATCGCTTTGTAGGCGGAATTGCGGGCAGTATCGGGCGATGTTGGGATGGGAGAAGTGCCAGTCGGCGGTGAAATAGGTTTGGGACATGGGATACTCGGTTTCGGGTGATCTGACAATGAAAAATAAGGTGCAGGCTGCTTTTTAGGCTGTCTGAAAGGGGTTGGGGTGATATAGTGAATTAAATTTAAACCAGTACAGCGTTGGCTCGCCTTGCCGTACTATGTGTACTGTCTGCGGCTCGCGCCTTGTCCTGATTTAAATTTAATCCACTATAAAAAGCAGCCTGCACTTTTTTGCCTACCTATCTGCCGGTCAATACCAACCGTCGGCAGAAGGCTTCCCAGTCGGTAAGGTGCACAACATGCGTGCCGTCTGCCAACGGGTATACATCGGAAGCGCAAGTGGTGCGCCAATAGGTGTAAAACGGAAGTTTGGCGATGTCGGCTTCCGATACGGCAGGGGCATTATCCTGTTCTGGCGTATGCACAATCGGCAAGCCGAAATAGCTGTATTGACCGTCTGCGACTTTGTCACCTATGAGGCCGGTTTGGCCGCGGTGTCTGCCGGTACGGACAAACCGGCGGCAGAATGCGTTCCAATCGTGCAGAAATACGGCGGCTTGTCCGTCTATCAGGCTTTGGGCGGAACCGATGCTGCTGTCCTGCCAAAATGAATAGAACGGCAATTCGGCGATGTGGCGTTCCATGACGACTGGACTGTTGCCCTGTCCTGCCGTCCGCATCACCGGAACACCGAAACAGGCGGTTTCAGGCAAAGCATGTGCAGGCTGCATGAAGGCGTTTCGCAGCATAACGGCCGCTTCGGCAGGGTCAATACCCAAAATGTCTATGGCAGGTTGCATAGTTGCGGGCAGGTCGCAAAAGCAGCCTGCACCTTCAGGCAGGCAATACACCGAGTTGTGTGTATGGGCCAGCGGTGCCGCCCATTGAGTAACGGGCGAAGTGCGGATTCGGCTGCCCGCGGCAAAGCGTCCCGAACCATCTTGGGCGACTGTGCCGTACACCACGGCATACTCGGATTTGCCGGGCGTGTGGTAGCGCGTGAAGGTCCAGTCGGTGAGCTTGCAGGAGATAAGGGCGCCGTCGTGGAAATGTTCGGATGGGATGGGGTTGGCGGGAGTGTTGGGCATGGTTCATTCCTTGAAGGGCGGTTTCAGGTAGCCTCAAACATAGGCCGCAGGCACGGCAACCAAATTCTCCGCCAACCAGATTTTTTGCGGGTACTGGTTGATGATCGTGCCGTGGGCGATGCCCAATTCGTTTGCCGGCAGCGTGTTGCGCAGCAGGTTGAAAGCGGCGGCCATTTTTTTATTAGGATTGGCGGTGGCTTTGATTTCAACGGGGTACAGCATCTGCTGGTGTTCGATCAGTAGGTCGATTTCTTTTTGATTGGTGTCGCGGTAAAAATAAATCGGCGGTTCTTGGCCTTGGTTGTGGAAGGATTTGATGATTTCGCCCACGACAAAAGTTTCAAAAAACTGCCCGCTCTTGGCTCCGTTTTGAATGGTTTCCGGCGTCAGCCATTTGGTCAGGTAGGCCATCAGGCCGGTGTTCAGCATATAGACTTTCGGGGTTTTGATGGCGCGTTTAAGGTGGTTGTTGCCATAGGGTTGCAGCAGATAGACGATGCCCGATGTTTGCAGCACGGTGAGCCAACGCTTGACGGTATCCACCGATACACCGATTTCCTGGGCCACGCTGCTGTAATTCAATAATTCCCCGCTGCGGGCGGCAATAGCAATCATGAACCGAGTGAAATCGCCGCTGCTGCCTACATTGACCAATTGGCGCACGTCGCGTTCGATATAGGTGGCGACATACGAGGCATAGTAAACCTGCCAGTCGGTTGCGGGTTGCTCGTATAAGCGCGGCATATCGCCGCGGTGGATAATCTGCCAGATATTTTCGTGTTCGGGCAAACTGAATACCGGTTTCCGGTCAGCCAAATAGCCTTCGTCCGGCACAAAGGCCGTCTGAAAATCATCGCCGCGCATTTCGCGCCACGACAATCCGTTTAATTTCAATACCGCAATGCGCCCGGCCAGGCTTTCGCTGACATTTTGCATCAACTCAAAAGCCTGAGAACCGGACAGCAGGTACAGGCCGTTCTGCTTGCGCCGGTCTATATCCATTTTCAGCAGGGGGAACAGCTCGGGGGCATATTGGACTTCGTCCACAATCAGCGGCGGCGTGTGGTTCAATAAAAACAGTTGCGGCTCGTTTTTGGCTTGGTCGAGCAGCAAGGGATCGTCTAAGGTAAGGTATCCGTATTCGGGCGCAATGTGCTGAAGCAGCGTAGATTTACCGACCTGCCGCGCACCGGTCAGCAATACGGCGGGAAATTGGGCGGACAGCTTTTGCAGGACGGATTGCAGGTGACGTGGGTAATACATAACAAAATCCAGTTTAACTTAAGACAGAATCTTAATTTAAACTGTATTTTTGCGCAATACATCTTATTTTGTATGGTAATGATGCCGTAGGCCACACCGCGAAACAGCCGCTATATACACTCCTTGTTATACTGGCGTACATAGTCCTCGGGCGTGATGCGCCGCTCATTCTGGCTGTTAGGCAGGTAATCAACAATAGAGACCGAGCTAGATAACACGGTAGATTCTCCGGCGGTACAAAAGGTGCGTGAAGAGTTAACAGCATTAAGCGATCAGCGAGCATAACAGGAAGTAGCTGATGATGCTTACAGATACGCTAACCCGACTAAAAAAAGAACCGCTCTTTCCAGTTAGGCAAGCTGACCGACAAAGGCACATCCGAACCACTGCTGAAACCAGAACATGCTCTTTCGCAGCTGCAGAGGGTTTTTGACGGGGTTCAGATGGCACTAAGGGGGGTGAGCTCATGGAGCACAGTACGCAGGCCTCCCTACTTCAAGTACGCTCAACAGAACAGCAACGGATACTGTGTTCTACCCGTAGTGATATCAATGCGCTCATGAAGGAGGTGCAAGGCATCAAACATCCTTTCCATAACCTATCTACATTCAACCAGAGATATTCAGCCCCGCCCTTCTAAAACATCATCGGTATCCTAGAATCCCAACTACAATCCTGATAATTATTGGTGGAACCAATATTAACCAAATCGCCAGCCAATAAACAAGCCACCCTGATTGGGTGGCCTTTTTATTATTGGGTGGACAGATACATCTCGCGAATCTGCTCTTGGGTTGGTTTGGTTAACCCCATTGGTCATTGGTACAGCGTAGGATGAATTTATTGCTTCGGCAGACATAACTAACGCTCCATCCGCCAGTTTGCATACATCTCCATATTGGCATACTCGACTATTTCCCTTTTTGTCATCAACCCACCTACCAACCCGAAGGCTGTCGAGCCGAACCTGATAACATAAAATCAGCTTCGCCCTCGTTCGGTTGACGACCGAACTCGGAGTATGCCGACGGGCGTCTTACCGAATTCCGTCTCGACAATCCGATGACCATCGTGTCAAACCCTATGGGGAAAGTCAGCCAAAATTTCCAAAATCACCGATGTATATGTACTATATATGATATATATATTCTTATAATAGGTACTTATATAGTATATATAAATATAAGTATGCGCTTTAAACAAAAAAAGCAATCTCTAGGACATATCATAGCTCCACTTTTCCCAAATCTATAATTTCAAAAAATTCGGGAGGCAAAACAATAAAAGTTTTACCTCCCAAGAAAAATTTTTCCGAAATCTTCATATATCGCTCATATTTTTCAGAGTCTCTTCCTCCAATGATAAATAATTCTTTGCAGACCAGTCTTTCATCTTTTTATTTTTATGCAGACCGTAGTAGAACACTTCGTGAAAAAAATAAATGTGGCCCAAACTTGAGTAAAAATTTTTCCAACACGAACCCTAGTACACCGGCCTGGCAAACCATGGCTGGAATTTTTCTGTACCGGCTACCAAGTTTTGTTTACCTTGCTACTTTTTCTCTTCAAATGACAGCAATCGAACAAAGCTTTGGTACGTTGCACCGTAAATTCCGCTACGCCCGGGCAGCCTATTTTGGTTTGATTAAAGTGAGTGCGCAAAGCCATCTGAAGGTGATGTGTTTGAACCTGTTGAAAGCCGCTAACAGGCTAAGTGTGCCTGTTGCCGCCTAAAAGGCGGCCCGGATGCCTGATTATCGGGGATCCGGGGAGGATTAAGGGGGTATTTGGGTAAAATTAGGAGTGATTTGGGGCGAAAACAGCCGAAAACCTGTGTTTGGGTTTCAGCTGTCGGGGGAAGTGCTTTTTTGCAAAGGTCTCGGCCAAAGTCAGCACGCCGGCGGCAATCAGCCCAATGCCCAGCCATTCCTGGGAAGACGGCCATTCCTTCAACACCACTGCGAATAACGCCACCAGCACGATACTGAATTTATCCACAGGCGCGACCTTTGAGGCCTCGCCCATCTGCAAGGCCTTAAAATAAGCCAGCCAAGATGCGCCTGTGGCCAAACCCGACAATATCAGGAACATCCAATTGCGCGCGGAAAAATCGGTCACGCCCTGCCATTTGCCCGCATAACTCAAAAATGCCGCCAAGGCAGCCAAAATAACCAATGTGCGGATAAAGGTGGCAAAATCCGAATCGATGTCCTGCAAGCCGGCTTTGGCAAAAACAGCCGTCAAAGCGGCAAAGAAAGCAGAAGCCAATGCCCAATAAAACCAAGTATTTTCCATTTTACCGCCTTCTAATTTCAAATATTTAAACAAAAATCAAGGATTCCTATGCAAGACAACGGCTTCTCTTATGCCCAGCAACGGCATGCGCTGTTTTGGCTGGTATTGTTCCATATGCTCATTATTGCCTCAAGCAATTATTTGGTGCAATTCCCCTTCACCGTAACCCTGCCCAACGGATTTGAAGTACATTCCACTTGGGGCGCGCTGACCTTTCCGTTTATCTTTTTGGCTACCGATTTGACCGTTCGGATTTTCGGGCAGCGGCTGGCGCGGAGGATAGTATTTTTCGTCATGTTTCCCGCTCTGGCGCTGTCTTACGTATTATCCGTCTTGTTCCAAAACGGCACATGGGTCGGTTTTGCCTCTTTGGCCGTATTCATACCGTCTGTGTTCCGTATCGCCGTCGCCAGTTTTTCGGCTTATGCGGTCGGACAGATATTGGATATTTTCGTATTCAACCGGCTGCGCCGCCTGAAATCGTGGTGGATTGCCCCTTTTTCATCAATGTTTGCCGGCAATGCAATCGACACTTTACTTTTTTTCGGCATAGCCTTTGCCGGCAGCGGCGACAAATTTATGGCTGCCAATTGGCCGCATATCGCCTTTGTTGATTATCTGTTCAAACTGGCTGTTTGCACCCTGTTTTTCCTGCCCGCCTATGGGGTATTGTTGAAAATTCTAACCGGCAGACTAACCACATTGCCGGAGGAAGACATAAGGCAGACCGCCGCCCTTGCAGAAGAACATTTGTGAAGGGGCGGGTGTTTCTGACGGGATGGATAAAGGGGTTGGTCAGGCTTTGCCGATTTCGGCCTGCCAAACTTCCAACACACAATCCAGCAGCAACAATAGGGCGTGGTCGGTGCCATATTCGTCCAGATAAACGAAATGCAGCGGCAGGCTTTGTTCGAATTCGTCTATCAGGGCGACGGGTTTGCCTTGTGTGCGGGCGGCTTTGGCGGTATGTTTGGGCACCATGGCCAGTCCCGCACCATCGGCGACCAAGTCGATAATGGTTTGAGGATAATCGCAGATGATCTGCTTTTTGGGCGACAGCTTGTGGCGGTGCCAGAACTGCTGTAGGTTTTTGTGGCTGCCAGATATGCCGGACATCTCTATCCAAGTGTAGTCATTCAGGCTTTTGGGCAAACCGCGCCGCAACTTATCTTCTTCCCCATCCGGGCAAATCAAGGCGTAGGCGATGTTTTGCAGGAAACGGCATTGCAGGCTGCGTCCTTCTATGTTGCCGAGGAAAAAACCGCCGTGCAGCCGCTTTGCGGTCAGGCGTTCCAAAATTTCGCCACTCATACCGTATTGGATGTGAAGTTGCACATCGGGACTGCGCTGTTGGATCAGGCGGGTCAGTTCGGTTACCTTGTGTGATGCTATGGGGTGGATCAGGCCGAGCTGCGCATGGGAGACGAAGTGTTCCGACAGCGTTTCGGCAAACTTTTCCAAACGGTGCTTGTGCTGCATCAGGGCTTCGGCTTCGGGCAGCAGCACTTCGCCTGCGCGGGTAAGCTGCATACCGTTGCTGGTGCGGATGAAAAGCGGCGTACCGACGTCGCTTTCTATGGCCTTGATTTGGGCGGAAACGGCCGGTTGCGACAAAAACAGCCTTTCGGCGGCCTGTGTCAAATTTTGCGTATGCGCCACAGTGATAAAGGCGCGCAATTGATTGATATCCATATATTCTTCTTTTTTCTACAGATAGAGGGCAGCGTTCTGTCTGTTTTGCCCATGTTTATCTGTGCATTTGTTTGAATTTTCTTATTTAAAATCAATTAACTACTCAGAAACCGAATTACTTCGGCCTTATTAGGCATCAACCTTTTTGATAATCCTTATCCAAATTTGCAATTACCGCGCCAAAAATATCGTTTTTAAAATTTTTTCTTTTATATTCATTAAATTGAATCAAGCCATAGGTAGTCCGGATAGGCTTAATCAGAATTTGCGATTGGCATCGGGTGCGGCTTGGACATTTAATATCTCGGCGGGCTACCGCTTCGCAATTAAATAACCCCTACATAAGGAGCAAACCGATGGGCAAATCATCTACGGAAGAGGCCAGATTAACGGCTGAAATCCTGAATAATCCGAAATTCCAAAAAATGGCGCGGCAGAAGTCGTTGCTGGGCTGGTCGTTTTCGGCAGTAATGTTTTCCGTTTACACGGCCTTCATCTGGATCATCGGCACGCGCCCCGACCTTTTGGGACGCAAAGTTTCCGAAGGAGGCGTTACCACTTGGGGCATCTACGCCGGCATCGCCGTTATTGTATTTTCCTTCCTTATTACACTGGCGTATGTGTGGTTGGCCAACGGCTATTTCGAAAAAACCACGCGGGAGGTGGTACGTGAAGTTCAGGGGGATGCATCCTGTACTAACGTACAGGAACATGCATAAGGCACAGCTTCATGTACCTGTCCGATTGGAAAGGGATAACGCCTGTTGTTACAAAAAATCCAGATTCTACTGCCCCAAAGGGCTCAGTTTCAACCATTAAGGAAATTCCGATGAAAAAAATATACATAAAAACAATATTATATTTCATTTCGCCGATATTTGCGAATGCGGCGTATGCGGACGCGCTGACGGGCGACGTGCAGCGGCAGGCGACCAATTGGACGGCCATCGTGATGTTTTTCGTCTTTGTCGGCAGCACGCTGCTGATTACCAAGTGGGCGGCACGGCAAAACCGTTCGGCCAAGGATTTCTATACGGGCGGCGGCGGGATTTCCGGCACGCAGAACGGGCTGGCGATTGCGGGCGACTATATGTCCGCCGCGTCTTTTCTCGGCATTTCGGCAATGGTGTTTACCAGCGGCTACGACGGGCTGATTTATTCCACGGGCTTTTTGGTCGGCTGGCCTGTTGTGCTGTTTTTGGTGGCTGAGCGGCTGCGTAATCTGGGACGGTACACGTTTTCGGATGTGGCCGCCTACCGCCTGAAACAAACGCCGGTGAGGGTGTTTTCTGCCGCAGGTTCGCTTTTGGTGGTGATTCTTTATTTAATCGCGCAGGTGGTGGGTGCGGGCAAGCTGATTCAGCTTTTGTTCGGCATGAGCTACCTTTCCGCCGTGATACTGGTGGGCGTGCTGATGGTGGCCTATGTGCTGTTCGGCGGGATGCTGGCAACGACATGGGTTCAGATGATTAAGGCGGTGTTGCTGCTGGGCGGGGCGACGCTGATGGCGTTTTTTGTGTTGCAACATGCGGGGTTCAATCTGGAAACCATGTTCGGCCAGGCCGTATCGGCGCATGAAAAGAGCGAGGCAATCATGTCGCCCGGCGGGCTGGTCAAAAACCCGGTGGACGCGCTGTCGCTCGGTTTCGCACTGATGTTCGGCACGGCCGGGCTGCCGCACATTCTGATGCGCTTTTTCACCGTGCCTGATGCGCGAGAAGCACGCAAGTCGGTGGTGGTGGCTACGGGGCTTATCGGTTATTTCTACCTGCTGACGATCATCATCGGCTTTGGCGCGATTATTTTCCTGAGCCGCGACAACCCGCAGTTTTTCACGCAGGTTTTCAAAGAAGGCAAAAGCGTGTATGAAATGGTGGGCGGCACGAATATGGCGGCGGTGCACTTGGCCGGGGCTACGGGCGGCGATTTGCTGCTGGGCTTTATTTCGGCCGTTGCCTTCGCCACGATTCTGGCGGTGGTGGCCGGGCTGACGCTGTCGGGCGCATCGGCGGTAAGCCATGATTTGTACGCTTCGGTCATCCGCAAGGGCAAGGCCACGCAGCACGAAGAGATGCGGGTTTCCAAGGCGGCCACGCTGGCTTTGGGCATTGCGGCGATTGTGTTCGGGATGGCCTTTGAGAATCAGAATGTGGCCTTTATGGTCGGGTTGGCTTTCGCGTTGGCGGCATCGGCCAATTTCCCCGTGCTGATGCTCAGTATGTTTTGGAAGGGGCTGACCACGCGCGGGGCGATTGCGGGCGGTTTTGCGGGGCTGCTCGGTGCGCTGGTGCTGATTGTGCTGGGGCCGACCGTGTGGGTGAGTGTGCTGCATCACGACAAACCCGTCTTCCCCTACGGTAATCCCGCGCTGTTTACCATCCCGCTGGCCTTTATCGTGGCCTGGCTGGTGTCGCTGGCCGACAAATCGGAACAGGCCGGCTGCGACAAGGCGGGTTTTGACGCGCAGTACGTCCGTTCGATGACGGGGGTAGGCGCGGCCGAAGCGAGCGATCATTGATTTCCGTTTTTGCAGGCTGTTTTTTCAGACGGCCTGTATCGGTTTTTCATCTTGTTGTTTGACCTATGTCGGTTTTTGGCTGTATTAATGATATAGAGACCTTTGCAAAATTCCTTTTCCCCCAACAGCCGAAACCCCAACACAGGTTTTCGGCTGTTTCTATCCCCAATCACTCCTCAATTCTACCCCAATACCCCCTTAATCCTCCCCAGATACCCGATAATCAGGCATCCGGGCTGCCTT
>NZ_KV789479.1:0-1653 GCF_001807625.1 Neisseria sp. HMSC03D10 | reverse complement strand
GGGGGAAAGGCTTTTTTGCAAAGGTCTCGGATTTTTAATCAAACAGCAAAATCAGCAGCAACACAATCGCAATCACGCCCAGCCACATGCTTTGCCGCTGCTGTACTTTGACCAAATGGATATAGGCATCGCGCATTTCCTGTTGGCGGTTTTCGTCAACCAGCGCGCTGATTTTGCGCGGTAGGGAAGGGATGATTTGCGCCCAATCGGGGGCTTCGTTTTTGAGGTTGCGCAAAAAGGCTTTAGGTCCGACCTGTTCGTTCATCCACTTCACTAAAAACGGTTTGGCAGTTTTCCACAAGTCCAAATCGGGATCAAGCTGCCGTCCCAGGCCTTCGATGTTGAGCAGCGTTTTTTGCAGCAACACAAGCTGCGGCTGGATTTCGACATTGAAGCGGCGGCTGACTTCAAACAGGCGCATCAGCACCAAACCGAAGGAAATTTGCGAAATTGGTTTGTTGAACACTGGCTCGCACACGGCGCGGACGGCGGCTTCCAATTCTTCCGCGCGCGTGTCGGCAGGCACCCAGCCCGATTCGATGTGGGCGGTGGCGACGCGGTGGTAGTCGCGGTTGAAAAAGGCGAGGAAGTTGATGGCGAGATAACGCTTGTCGTAGTCGGTTAGTGTGCCGACGATGCCGAAATCGAGGGCGATGTAGCGGTTGTCGGCGGCAACCAGAATATTGCCGGGGTGCATGTCGGCATGGAAAAAGCCGTCGCGGAAGACTTGCGTGAAGAAGATTTCCACGCCGTAATCGGCGAGTTTGTGCAAATCGATGCCGTCGGCTTTGAGTTTGGCGATTTCCGATACCGGCGTGCCGTCCATCCATTCGATGGTCAGTACGTCGCTGGTGCAGTAGTCATAAAACACTTTAGGCACAATCAGCATATCGCTGTTTTGGAAATTGCGACCGAGCTGGCTGGCATTAGCGGCTTCACGCATCAAGTCCAACTCGTCGTGCAGATATTTGTCGAACTCTGCCACCACTTCGCGCGGTTTCAAACGCTTGCCGTCGGCAAACAGACGCTCGACCCAAGCCGCGCCGAAACGCATCAGCGACAAATCCTGTTCGATCACGGGCAAAAGGTTGGGGCGCAAAACTTTGACCGCCACTTGTTCGCCCGAATGCAGGCGGGCTTTGTGTACTTGGGCGATGGATGCGCTGGCGACAGGCTCGGTTTCAAATTCCGCGTACAGCGTTTCGATGGATTGCCCCAGCGATTTTTCGATTTGCGAGCGTGAAAGCTGCGCGTCAAACGGTGGGACTTTGTCTTGAAGCTTTGCCAGTTCGACCGCGTAATCATGCGGAATCAAATCGGGGCGCGTAGAGAGAACCTGTCCGAACTTGATGAAAATCGGCCCCAGGCTTTCTAGGGCAAGGCGCAGGCGGACGGCAGGCGGTTCGTTTTCAAATTCAGACGACTGCGGCAGCATTTTCAACAGCGTTCGTGCCCAGCCCGGACGGACAAGCGCGGCAAACAGCTCGGCAAGGTGGTAGAGGTAAAGCGTGCGGAGGATGGTTTTGATGCGTTTGAGCCGTTTCATGACGATATAGTGCGCGACAGTCGGTAATGCGGGGATTATATAGGAAACGGCAGGCCGTTGGCGGGCTGGTTTTTGAAAAGGTCCTTGGATTCGGATTTCAAGTGCAA
>NZ_KV789478.1:0-10638 GCF_001807625.1 Neisseria sp. HMSC03D10 | reverse complement strand
CGTACTATCTGTACTGTCTGCGGCTTCGTCGCATTGTTCTGATTTAGTTAATCCACTATATTGGTGGAATGGTTTGAGGTCGTCTGAAAAATCAAAGGCTTGGTTTGCTTTTGGCCTTAGTGATGAGGCATTCAACTCATGGCTTGTTTTCAGACGACCTCTTGGGTTCATGTTAAAACTTAAGCTGCACGCGGGCGGCGAAATTGCGGCCGGTTTCAGTGTACAAATCCATCACGCTTGAGCGGCTCATGCCGGCGACGTCTGCGTGTTGCCAGTATTTTTTGTTGCCGATGTTGTAAATGTTCGCGCCGATTTCGACGTTTTTAGACGGCTTGTACCACGCGCCGACATCCCATACGCCGTAGCCCGGCGCTTGGAAAACACTGTCGCTGCTGACGCGGCTGTGTTTTTTCGACCAGCGCAGTTTGGTATCGACGCCCCATTTTTCTTGTGCGTAGTCTAATCCCAAAACGCCGTTTAGCGGATAGGCGGAATCCAGCGGCGTACCGTCTTGCTGCTTGCCGCGCATCCAAGCGATGCTGCCGGAAACCTGCCAGCCCGGCAGGAATTTGTAGGCGGCGGAGGCTTCGGCACCGTAGGTTTTGACCCTATCCAGGTTTTGATATTGGTACTGGATAATCGGGCGGCCGCCTATGGTGGCAGTGCCGACTTCGGTGCGGTCGATGAAGTTTCGGTAACGGTTGTAGAACGCGGTAACTTGTGCGCGGGCGCGTTCGTTTTTGAACTTCATGCCCAATTCGAAGCTGTTGGAGCGTTCGGATTTGAGGTTGGCATTCGGGATGACGGCATAGCCGTAGGTCGTGTTGGCAAACGCCATGGTCGCGCTATCAAACGGCGGCGTGCGGAAGCCTTGTGAATAGGTGGCGAAACCGGTGAACTGTTCGCCCATCGGTACGCTCAGGCGTAGGCTGGGCGTGAGCGCGGAATCGTTGAAGCGGGTTGCCGTGCCGTCGGGGTTGGCGTTGAGATAGGCTTGGTCGGTTTCGGTGGTCAGCCTGTCTTTTTCATAACGCAGGGCAGGGGTCAGGACGATGCTGTTGCCGAAGGTCAGGCTGTCTTGCGCGTACAGGCTGACGGTTTTGCGTTTGCTGTCGGGGAAGGTTTTGTTCGGATAGGTGCTGCCCGCATAGGTTTTGCTGACGGCGCCGGTCAGGTTGTCCACCGTCAGGCTGTCGCGCGGACGGGCGGTTTCCGTATGTTTGTATTCGGCACCGGCAACGACGGTTTGTTTGACCGCGCCGTCAAATTCCCACACGCCGCGTCCGGTCAAGCCGCGTATCACTTGCTCGAAGCCGTAATCGGAATAGCGGGTCGAGTTGCCCAGTTGGCGCGCGCCCATGCGGGTAATGCTGACATCGACGGCATCGTCTTCCGTGCGCAGTTTTTGCTGATAGGCGGTCAGGTTCGCTTCTTTCAGACGACCTTCGCCCGTATAGCGGTAGCCCGCTTCAATGCGTTGGCGGCGGATGCGGTCGCGGGCGTTGCTTTCCGAAGTCACCACCGTTACCGGTCCGCGCGATTGCGAACCCAAGCCGTTTGCCAACACGGTGTCGTTGGCGTGGTAATACTGTTCGTACAAGGTTTCAAAACGGTGGCGTTCGTTGCCGATACTGCCTTTTGCCAAAATATTGTAGGCATTGTTTTTCTGCGGATTGGTGGCGGTGCGCGAAGTCGAGTAGCTTTTGTCACCGCCCATGTTTTCCGTTTCGTGTCCTTGACGGCGCGTCAGCATCAGCAGACCTTCGGCGTTTTCATGGAAACCGGCGGCTGTCGCCGTTACGCCGTGGCTGCGGTCGCGGCTGCGGTAGCCGTATTTCAAACCGAAATGACCGCGTTTGTCCGCATCGACGAAATCACTCGGTGAGAGCGTGACCATGTTCACCACGCCGCCGAGCGCATCGCTGCCGTAGAGCGCGGAATAAGGTCCTTTGACAATATCGACCTGCTTGAGCGTGTCGCTTTCGACCATATCGCGTCCCGAAATCGCGCCGTTGGAGCCCCCGCCCGCGTAGGATTCGGGAATGCGTACGCCGTCCACCATCATCAGGATGCGGTTGCCGTCTATGCCGCGGATATTGATGCCCGCATGACCGCGACGGTTGTTATCAGACGGCACGCTGACGCCGGGTTCGTACAAAACCATGTCGTCCAAATTCTGCGCCGACGCTTGGTTTAAGGTCTTGCGCCCGATAACTGACACATTCGGCGCGGCTTTGTCCAGCGTTTGCGCGTTACGGTCGGCGGTAACCAACACGGGCGCCAGCTCTACTTGCTGGGCAGGCTGAACATCAGCTGCATACAAATAATGTTGGGAAAACAATGCACTTAAAGCGCAAACGACTGCCTTTTGTTTCATGAAGCGTACCTGTAAATCAAATAATAATTGTTTCTATTTATATTGTAATTTTGAGGAATGCGCAAGTTTTGTGGCAGATCTAAGTGCATACGACAGTCAATATCCATGACCTTTACCACACAAATAAAAGGTCGTCTGAAAACCCGTATTTCAGGTTTTCAGACGACCTTTTTACTGCTCAAACGGCTGACCACTCAATCAGTCGTGACCGATATCGACGGTTTTCTCTTTGTAGCGCGTATCGGGAACGAGGACGATTTTTTCGTCCACTTTGCCGATGGCTTTCACGTCTTTGCCCGGGTAGTCCAACTGATGCAGGAAGTAGCGGATACAGTTGAGGCGGGCGCGTTTTTTGTCGTCGGAACGGATGATGACCCAAGGCGCGTCGCCGGTGTGGGTGTGGAAGAACATGGCGTTTTTGGCTTCGGTGTAGTCGTCCCAGCGGTCGAGCGACTGGATGTCCACAGGGGAGAGTTTCCAGTGTTTCAGGGGATCGTCACGGCGGGAGATGAAGCGGCGCAGTTGTTCTTCGCGGGATACGGAGAACCAGAATTTGAAGAGGTGGATGCCGCTGGCGACGAGCATACGTTCCAATTCGGGGGTTTGGCGCATGAAGAGCAGGTATTCGTTGGGTTCGCAGAAGCCCATCACGCGCTCTACGCCGGCGCGGTTGTACCATGAGCGGTCGAAGAAGACCATTTCGCCCGCGGTCGGCAGGTTTTGGATGTAGCGTTGGAAATACCATTGGCCGCGTTCGGTGGTGGTCGGTTTTTCCAGTGCGACGACGCGCGCTCCGCGCGGGTTCAAATGTTCCATAAAGCGTTTGATGGTACCGCCCTTGCCTGCGGCGTCGCGGCCTTCAAACAGGCTGACGATGCGTTGGCCAGAGTCTTTGACCCAGCTTTGCACTTTCAGCAATTCGATTTGCAGCTTTTGTTTTTCTTTTTCGTATGCGGCGCGGCGCATACGTTGTTTGTAGGGGTAATTGGCGGGAAGCGGTGCGCTGCCGGAATCTTCGTCCGTACCGCGTCCTTCGTGTTCCAAAACGGCTTTTTCGAAAACTTGCAACTGGTCTTGCTTTTCGCCCAATTCAACGTTTTCAAATGGTTCTAACTGATGATCTGCCATAGGGTCTCCTTATTGATTAAGTTTGAAATGATATGGTGTGGTATGGTTTGATTCTACTCCTTTGCCCCTCAGCGGACTACATAAAATTACACTGCCCCATTTTTTTCGGCGCGGTCTGCTAATTTGTGTAAAACCAGCGTATAATCAGGCTATTTGCACCACAGCCATGCCCTATTTCGCCCTGTTTGACGATGCCGTAAGCGGCCGCGCAAAACTCTATCAAAATCATGTGGAAAGCCGCCTTTTCCATCATAACGAACTGGATTCGCTGGACGATACGCTGCAAAAGGGCTGGCAAAAAGGGCTGCATGCTGTGTTGTTTGCAGACTACGAATTCGGTTTGCCGCTGATGGGGATAGCGTCCGAACGCGGCGGCAATCTTGCCCTGCACTGGTTTGCCGACTGCGCCGACATCGATGCCGAAAGCTGGCTTGCCCAAAATTCAGACGACCTCCCCGCCGGTACTTCCACGCCGCAATCCTCCGTATCCGAAGCCGATTACCTCGATCACATCCGCCAAATCCACGAAGCCATCCGGCGCGGCGACACCTATCAAATCAACTACACCACCCGCCTGCACCTGCAAGCCTACGGCAACCCCGTCAGCCTCTACCGCCGCCTGCGCCAGCCCGTCCCCTATGCCGTTTTGTCCCACCTGCCCGATGCGGCAGGGAAATCCGCGTGGACGCTGTGTTTCTCGCCCGAACTCTTCCTCAAAATCGGTGCGGACGGCACCATCAGCACCGAACCGATGAAAGGCACCGCGCCGATTTTGGGCGACGGGCAAGACGAACGCCGCGCCGCCGAGTTGCAAGCCGACCCGAAAAACCGCGCTGAAAACGTGATGATTGTCGATTTGTTGCGCAACGACCTCGGCAAAATCGCCCAAACCGGCAAAGTATGCGTGCCCGAGCCGTTTAAAGTATCACGTTTCGGCAGCGTCTGGCAGATGACCAGCACCATCCAAGCCCAAGCCCTGCCGCACATTAGCGCCGCCGACATCCTCCGCGCCGCCTTCCCCTGCGGCAGTATCATCGGCGCGCCCAAACGTATGAGCATGCAGATTATCGAATCGCTCGAAGCCGAACCGCGTGGCCTGTACACCGGCAGCATCGGCTACCTGAAACCCTGCGCGGGCGGACTGGGGTTTGAAGGCATATTCAACGTCGTCATCCGCACCTTGTCGCTCAAACCCGTTTCAGACGACCTCTATCACGGAGTGTACGGCGTCGGTTCCGGCATCGTCATCGACAGCGACCCCGCCGCCGAATATCGCGAATGCGGCTGGAAAGCCCGTTTCCTCAACGAATTGCGCCCCGCCTTCGGCATCTTCGAAACCATACGCGTGGAAAACAAGCAATGCCGCCTGCTCGACCTGCATTTAGGTCGTCTGAAAACCTCCGCCCAAGCCCTCAACCTGCCCCTGCCCGACGACTGCGAGACCCGAATCCGGCAATACACCGCCGACTTGTCCGACGGTCTCTTCCGCCTGAAAGCCGAACTCGTTTCAGACGACCTCATCCTCAGCCATGCCGCCACCGCCGAACTACCTGCCCCGCAGCGTGTTATCCCCGCCCCGCAACCCCTCCCGCGCCACGACTACCTGCGCCGCTTCAAAACCACCGGCCGCACCCTCTTCGACCAAGCATGGCAAACCGCCGAAACACAAGGCGCGTTCGACAGCCTGTTTTTCAATTCAGACGGCCTCCTGCTCGAAGGCGGCAGAAGCAACGTGTTCATCAAATACCAAGGGCAATGGCTCACCCCGTCTCTGGATTTGGACATCCTCAACGGCGTCATGCGCCAAGCCATATTGCAGCAGCCGCAAGCCTACTTGGGCGCAGACGCAGTTATCGAAACGCACATCACCCGCGCCATGCTGGAACACGCCGAAGAAATCCGCCTCTCCAACGCCTTAAGGGGCGTGTTTGAGGCGGATTTGGTCGTTAAAGAATAAAATTATTTCCTGAAAACGGATAAAGCCGACAGGCGGAGTATTTGTGAAACGGGTTATATATCTGAAACTTGAGTGTTCACAAACATGCGCACGGCCTTACCCTCATAACGCTGGTTCAACCACGCCTGTAAGCGTTCGCGGTCTTTGGCAGGCAAAGACTCCTTAAATTCGAGCGAAACCACGACAATATCGTCATGTTCGCCTGTTTCCGATTTAGTATTTTTGCCGCTTTCAGGCTGCTCGGAAACAGGCTCTGTTTGCGCTTTCTCCCAAACCAAGCCGCGTCCGACAACGATTTTTTCCGCTTCCGGATATTGGGCTTTTAATTCCTTGAGTACCGCTGCATCGTCAGCACCGGCGGTATCGGCAGTTTTGCCCGCAAGCACGGTATCGATATAGGCCTGCTGCTCTTTCAGTTCATTTTGCTGCTGAACCGGATTGTTTCGGCTTGCCAGCAATTCTTCGATTTTGGCACCATCCCCTCCCGCATAAACCACGTTCACCTCCGGCTCTTTTACCCCCGACGCATTAAGGCTTTTTTCCAACAGGGCGATGATTTTCTCGGCATTACCCGTTCCGTTGACAATCAGACCGACTTTATTTTCCTTGTAGTTCAATATCTTACGAAGAACAAAAAAACTTTCCTGCTGCTGCGCGGCGGTGATCGCGGCATTGGCTTTTGTGTTGAACAGTTCCTGGCGCACCAGTCCTGATGCCATATAGCCGCTCGGAATCATCACAGCCAACACGACAACAGTAATCATGATACTTTGCAACCGGCGTTTGGATTCCGTTACCAACCCCCTGCGCGGCAGCTTGAGCAGTTTGGAAAACAACAAGGTCGAAAAAGCTATGAACACGCAGTTGATGGCAAAAAGATATGAAGCGCCGAAAAAATATTGCCAGTTGCCATGTGCCAGTCCGTAGCCCGCAGTACACAGGGGCGGCATCAATGCGGTCGCAATCGCCACACCCGGTATGGCATTGCCTCCTTCTTTTCGGGTCAGCGCCACAATGCCCGCACTACCGCCGAAGAAGGCAATCAACACATCCCAAAGGGTCGGCTGAGTACGCGCCAAAAGCTCGCTTTGCGCCTCTTTAAGCGGGGTTAATAGAAAATACAGTGTAGCAGTAACCAAACTGATGGCGACGAATACCATAATATTGCGCACCGCTTGGCGGATCAGCGCAGTATCGCCCACCGCCAAACCGTAACCCATACCGACGATCGGCCCCATCAACGGGGAAATCAACATCGCTCCGATCACTACCGCCGTGCTGTTTACATTTAGACCGATACTCGCCACAGCAATGGCAAACATCAATACCCACATATTCGTTCCGGACACCCGAGTATTGGTACGGATAGTGGCATCGATCTTATCGGGATGAGCTTGGTCATGCGCAAGATTGAACACATCTTGCAACTTGGTCATGGCACCCTTGTCTTCTTGTTCCTGCTTTTCTTGTATTTCCTGATTTTTACTTTCTTCCTGATCTTGCATGTGCGTATCCTAAAATTTTAATATTTTATTTTAAATATCTAATTCATAGAGAATTTTTGAGTAATGAAATAATGCCTTGCCATTACGGCTAAATCTGACAGGCACAATTCTCGCAATATATTAGCATACGTACGCAAATTTCCTCCGTTAGATGAAGGAAGGGCAAAGTTGCCGTTACAGCAAGCCGTAACGTGGGCTTTACCCACGAGATGAATGCCAAAATGAAAGTCTATGTGACTGTTGTCGGATTTAGTTGTTGGATGGTGGATTTCGTGGGCAAAGCCCACGCTACTTGGGTTATCCCAAATCTGCCTTGATTGAATAAAAGGTCGTCTGAAAATGAACGTGAACGTGTTTCCCTAACACCCAAATCCCAAAGTTTTCAGACGACCTTATTTTTGCCTGCAACCTGCCCCCTCTCCCGTCTCGCGTGAGAGGGCTGGGGAGAGGGTGGCTCTGCGGACTGTACGAATTTGATTTGACCTAAACTCCAAAAGCCACCCCAATCCCAACCTTCCCCCGCCGGACGGGGGAAGGGACAAGTTCCGTTGCAACAACGAGTAGCGTGGGTTCTACCCACGATATAAATGCAAGAATAACCGCTAAATTCAAATTGTGGACAACAGGCTTGCGGACGAGGCCCACGCTACTCATTAACTTCCAAGCCCCCATTAATCTCATAAAAAGGTCGTCTGAAACGGGGAAATCAGTTTTCAGACGACCTTTCCGCTTATTAACTTATTGATACCAAAGAAAAACAAATTCCCGCTTGTAGGTTAAAATCAGGCTATGCTAATATGCACAACAACAGGTTTTTCCAGAATAATCTGTGTTAGAATGCAGGTTTAGATGGAAAACTCTATCCGAACTCGGTACAATACCGACGAATTTATTTCTCTTAAACAACCCGCCGCAAGGCAAAAGGAACGACTGATATGTCAAACATCGAACAACAAGTTAAGAAAATTGTTGCTGAACAACTGGGCGTAAGCGAAGCCGAAGTCAAAAATGAATCTTCCTTCCAAGACGACCTGGGTGCAGATTCTTTGGACACCGTAGAACTGGTTATGGCTTTGGAAGAAGCTTTCGGTTGCGAAATTCCCGATGAAGAAGCCGAAAAAATCACTACCGTACAACTGGCTATCGACTACATCAACGCCCACAACGGCTAATCGGCCGAACCAAACACTCCAGCCTCTGCTGCGTTAGCGCAATAGAGGCTTTTACCTTATATATGCGGGTCGGAATCCGTTATAATAGCCGCCCGGAATCCCGTTCCGAACCGCTTTTTCATTTTCAGACGGCATCTTGCCGCATCCCACCGAAAACCAACAGCGAGATTATCATGAGTCAGAGAAGAGTAGTCATCACAGGCCTCGGCCAAGTATCACCGGTCGGCAACGACGTCGCCACCGCATGGAGCAACCTGCTCGCAGGCAAAAGCGGCATCGGCCGGATTACCCGCTTTGACGCATCCGACATCAACAGCCAAATCGCCGGCGAAGTGCGCGACTTCGACATCGGCCAATACATCAGCGCGAAAGAAGCCCGCCGCATGGACGTGTTCATCCATTACGGCATCGCCGCCGCACTGCAAGCCATCAGCGATGCCGGTTTGGACGAATTGGAAAGCCTCGATAAAGACCGTGTCGGCGTGAACATCGGCTCCGGCATCGGCGGTCTGCCCAGCATCGAAGCCACCGGTAAAGCCGTTATCGAAGGCGGCGCGCGTAAAATCAATCCTTTCTTTATTCCCGGTTCGCTGATTAACCTGATTGCGGGCCACGTTACCATCCTCAAAGGCTACCGCGGCCCCAGCTACGGCATGGTTTCCGCCTGTACCACCGGCGCGCACTCCATCGGCGACTCCGCCCGACTGATTAAATACGGCGACGCGGACGTGATGATTGCAGGCGGTGCCGAAGGCGCCATCAGCATTTTGGGCGTCGGTGGCTTCGCAGCCATGAAAGCCCTTTCCACCCGCAACGACGATCCCGCCACCGCTTCCCGTCCGTGGGACAAAGGTCGCGACGGCTTCGTTATCGGCGAAGGCGCGGGCGTGCTGGTGTTGGAAGAATTGGAACACGCGAAAAAACGCGGCGCGAAAATTTACGCCGAAATCGTCGGTTTCGGCATGAGTTCCGATGCCTACCACATCACCGCTCCGAACGAAGAAGGCCCTGCATTGGCGGTTACCCGCGCGTTGAAAGATGCCGGACTGAATCCCGAAGACGTCGATTACGTCAACGCACACGGTACATCCACTCCGTTGGGCGATGCCAACGAAACCAAAGCGCTCAAACGCGCGCTGGGCGACCATGCCCGTAAAGTTATTGTCAACTCCACCAAATCCATGACCGGCCACTTGCTCGGCGCGGCAGGCGGCGTGGAAGCGTTGTACAGCGTGTTGGCAGTACACGAGCAAAAATCTCCACCGACCATCAACATCTTTGAACAAGACGTTGAAGCCGGTTGTGATCTGGACTACTGTGCCAACAAAGCGCGTGACGCGAAAATCGACGTTGCCATCTCCAATTCCTTCGGCTTTGGCGGTACCAACGGCACATTGGTATTCAAACGCTTCAAAGACTGATAGAAGGTTTTAAGTAGATTGAAAAGGCCGTCTGAAACTAGGTTTCAGACGGCCTTTTTTATTTTGAAATACAAATATTCTTGATAATCTGTATCATTTATATAAAAATATTGACTCCTACCAATATCGCCCGGATTTTATTGGGTAATCAACCCAATTACATTTTTAAGGAGTCTGCAATGAAAACCATCCGTATTCTAGCATTGGCCGCTGCACTGGCCGCCGTGCCTGCATTTGCGTCTGATTTCGGCCATGAACAGGCATTGACCATAGACGGCAAGCCTGCCCATCTGGCAGAAACTTCAGCCCGTATTTTGGCAAACGAAACCCTGACTGCGCCGCAACTGGTCGAAGATATCACTGATGGATTAGGTTCGAAAAAAATTCCAGGTTATAAATTGATGATTATGGGCCGCACTTATTCGGTGGCGGCAGAAACCAAACCGCCGAAAGAAGGCCAAACTCAGTGGCGGGACAATACGTTCATTCATCGCGGCGTAAAACTGTTTGTCGGCATTCCGGTCAAAAACGGCAAGATGGATTTGGCGTCTGCCAGATTGATTAATATCGGCGTAGTTGACGACAACGGTGGTGCCGCGCCTCATGATGAGGGTGAAAAAATCCGTCCGGTCGGCAAGCAGCTGATGTCTCCCGATACCAAAGTGGAAAATGTGAAACTCAATATTGCCAAACTGACGTTGCCAAATATGAAATTGGGCGAAACCAGTGGCGGTGGTGTGAAATTGGAAGCATCGACAACATTGGACGGTAAGCCGATACAGACCAAAATCGACAGCACTTTCTCCCGCTTCTATTCCGCCAAACCAGCCGCTACACGGCCGTTTATGGCAGATGTACGGTTTGTGAAATAATCGCAAAGGCCGTCTGAAATCCAGTTTCAGACGGCCTTTTATATAACGAAACTGCATAAGTTTAGTTTTTCATAGATTAAAGGTACGGAGAGACCTTTGCAAAATTCCTTTCCTTCCGACAGCCGAGATCCAAATAAAGATTTTCGGCTGTTTTTGTTTCAAATATCCACTGATTCTTGTATATCGAAACACCCGTATCATAGCAA
>NZ_KV789477.1:0-4691 GCF_001807625.1 Neisseria sp. HMSC03D10 | reverse complement strand
AATACTGTAAACAACGCTACTGATTTCTACACATTAAGCAATGGTGGCGAAACTTTTGAACAATTAGCAGTACGTGCAATGGCCGCCCTTTACGATATCGTTAAAGTACATCAATCGGGAGCCAATATTTTAGTGGTATCGCATGGCCATACCTTGCGGCTTTTATTATCCTTACTATGCGGAGCGACTTGGGAAAATCATCGTGATGAGGGTAAATCCGTGTCATTGTTGAATACTTCGATCAGTATTGTGAAATACGATAGTGAAAGCGGTTTTCATATTGAGCAGCTTAACAATGTGGCCCATTTACAATGATCACAACCATTCAACAATAATAAAAAAGGTGGGCATTTTCCCTACCTTTTTTGCCATTAGCCAAATACTTTTTCCAAGTGTGCTTGGTAATCGGCTAAGTATTGTTCTACTTGTGGATTTTTAATCACATCGTTACATAAGAATGTCGGCAGATGGCCAAGCAGCGGACAACTGCCAAATCCCTGCTGGTAACGCCTTTTACACGATTGACGATTTTCACCGCTTCGCCGAAAACCTGCGCCTGAACAAAATCGGACAAGGCGTACGCATCCTTTCTCCTGCCATGGCAAACTATGCCGCGCAAAATCACTGCTGCGATATGGACAACCTGATTTTTAAAGGTGAATGCGACAAATTGCACCTACCCCACTCAAAGCCCATTATGGACTGCACGGCGGTTTTGTGCCCGGTACAGGGCACATGCCGAACGTATGTGGTTATTTGGCCAATCCGAACGCCTTCGCCGGCTTGGGCGGCGGTTCGACGTTCTATATGGTCGATCCCGAACGCGAACTGACCGTCGTGTTTTTAAGTGCGGGCTTTATCGAAGGCCTGCCGCACCTGATACGCGCAGCGAAGTTAAACGATTTGGTGCTGGCAGCGTGCGAATAATCGGGTCGTCTGAAATTTGGAAAAAGCAGTTTGGACTTTGGAAATTGGATTTCAAGCTGCTTTTCTCAGGCATATTATGACAATGCAAGTAACACCCTCGATTATAATATGTGCTGAAAGTCTATTGCCGTATGGGATAAAAAATTGGCAAGAACCTAACCGCCAAACTGGGTGGAATGAGTTTAGACAATCGCTATTATCTTAACCTAATCTGTACCCTACTTTTTAACTTTTTCAAAAGATGAAGGTACTCTGTCTTAGCTTGATAACTTCTATCCTATTCCACTACTCCATAATTAAGTGGTTGAAATACAGTAAAACTAAGTATCCAAATTTCTCTTAAAACCTATTGATTTGATAATAAAAATTGGAGTACTATGAGCACACTCTCTAGAGTATCATTAATTCTCATTTGACATATAGGAACAAAACAGCGGAATTTGTAGAAGAATAGGAAAAAGGAAATTAATTTATATTATGTAAAATTATTGCATTTTACTTTTCTTAGTTTTAATTATTACCACAAATCCCTTAAATTCCTATACAAGAATTTAGGGGATTTCCCATAAGTATTTTCTTCCAACAAAACCGTACAAGCTATAATTACCAAACATGTTAACCACTTTCTCCGCTGAAGTTGGAGCAGGTGCTGGTTCATCAGCCAATCAATTCGTACCTAAATTGATAAAAACTTTGCCCTTAAATATTTCTGTATTGACAGAAATAAAAGACAAAAATAAAATACCCTTACTATGAAACTGAATCCGACCACTGAAAAATTTATCCTCCACTGGGGCGAAATGGGCACCAAATGGGGCGTCAACCGTACCGTTGCGCAAATCCACGCCCTGCTCTACATCTTAGGCAGACCGATGAATGCCGAAGAAATTACCGAAACGCTCGGCGTAGCGCGCTCCAATGTCAGCAACAGCATCAAAGAGCTGCAAAACCTGAGGCTGGTGCATACCGTGCATATCTTGGGCGACAGGCGCGATCATTTTGAAACTTCAGACGACGTCTGGACTTTGTTCCGCACCATTGCAGAAATGCGTATGCAGCGTGAAATCGAACCGACGCGGCAATTTTTGCAAAGCCTGATCGACAGCCCTGAATTTAGTCAGGAAAATGAAACCGCCAAACAGCGAATCAGACAAACCCATGATTTCATTAACACACTGACCATATGGGCAAATGAAATGTTGAAGCTTTCCACCTCAACCATGGTGAAAATTTTAAAAATAGGCGCCGGAATACAAAAATTTTTCCGATGATACCTCCCCAATTGGTTTACAAGACACAACCCCCGGTTTCTCTTACGCAATCATAGGTGTGTTATGACGCATTCGACAGAAGATTATTTCGACTATCCGAGAGGCAGAGTCATCATCGTTTATACTGCATCTACGCTATTTTTTGCGTTTAGTATCGGCTACTATGCTTTATTCTTTACCGTACCGGCCCTAATTTGCGGTTTGATCTTAAGCTTGACGTCTACATACAGGGACTTACGCGGCCTTATCCGGGCAATCATAACCGGATTATTATGCGGTTGCCTATATCTTTTACTGTTTGGTGCAGATTTTGTCACCAGTCTCCTAGCCGGCGTGGTAATAGGCGGTACTTATTCTTTGATTGTTGGCGTTTTGAGCTTGCCCAATCCTCCGGGGGAGGATGATATTCAGGAACCTGCCTAATTTTTTTACCCTTATATTTCTCTTTTGACAGAAATTTTAGAAATTACAGGCTAAATATATAAATAAACCGAAATGAAATTAGGAAACCAATATGTCCGACAAAACTACACGCAATCTCCCTGCCTACCTGTCTTACTCGATGGGGCTGCTATGGCTGTGGAGCGGTACCCAACCTCTGTTTTTCATGCCCGAAATGTCATTGGATTTGCTGCATTCGGTCGGTATTCCCGATCCGTTGCTGTGGCCGACATTAATCGCCGCTTCACTGCTGGACATCGGTTTTGCCTTTTTATGCTTCAGCCGCTTTCGCGCCCGTTCCGAAATATGGCTGCTGCAATTGCTGACCGTCGCGGCATACAGCCTGATTATTGCTTTCAGGCTGCCCGAAATGTGGGCGCACCCATTTGCGCCTTTGGTAAAAAACCTGCCGATTATGGCTACTTTATTTTTCCTGTATCAATCCGTAGGAGATAAAAAATGAACACCTATTTAATCGTTAAAACCCTGCACATCATCTCGGCTACCTTAATGGTCGGCACCGGTTTTGGTACAGCGTTTTACCTCTTTTGGGCAAACCGCAGCGGTTCGGTCGCCGCGCAGTCGGTCGTATCGCATTGGGTCATCAAAGCAGATTGGTGGTTTACGACCCCCGCCGTCATTTTCCAACCCTTGTCCGGCTTATGGATGCTGTACGAACGCGGCTATACCGTTTCCACCATGCTAGAACAAAATTGGGTATGGATGACGATCGGTTTATACATCCTTGCAGGCATTTGCTGGCTGCCCGTTGTCTGGCTGCAAATCCGTATGGCAAAGATTGCCGAACAAGCGCATAAAGAAAACGCAGACACCATTCCAGAACCCTATTGGCGTTATGCCAGACGCTGGGAATTGCTGGGCTATCCCGCCTTTTGCGCCACTATCGTGATTTACTTCCTGATGGTGATGAAACCGATTTAAAGATTTTCAGACGACCTCAGCAACACCATAAAGAAAAACCATGAACATCATCATTTTCGGAGGCAGCGGCTTCATCGGCAGCCGTACCGCCCAAATCTTAAAAGAACAAGGTCACCAAGTTTACACGCCCGACCGCCGCGCCTTCGATTTTCTTCATCCTGACGAAACCGCCGCACGCCGTTTATTAGAGGGGCAAGACGTCCTCATCAACTGCATCGGCATCATGAGCCGTCATGCCGAAATACTCGAAACCGTACACCACCGTACACCCAAACAACTCGCCGCATGGGCAAAAACAGCAGGCATAAAACACTGGGTGCAACTATCCGCACTGGGTGCCGACCCATCTCAATCCATCAACTTTGTCGGCAGCAAAGGACGTGGAGATGATGCCGTCGCCCAAAGCGGCATCCCGATTGCCATAGCCAGACCATCCGTCGTTTACGGGCGAGGAGGAACCAGCTGCGAACTGTTCATCAAATTAGCCCGCCTCTCTTTACTTCCACTACCAGAAGGCGGCCGCTTTTACTTGCAGCCCGTCCATCTTGCCGATGTTGCCGAAGGTTTGGCAAAACTGGCCGTCCAAACCGACGCCGGCCACAGCATCGTCAATATGACCGGCAGCCAAACGCTGACCTTGGCAGAATACCTGACCACCCTCCGCCAAACCCTGCACCACAAACCGCCACAACATATCCTGCCTATTCCCCTACGCCTGCTTGACCCTGCGCTGCCGTTGGCAAACATCCTCAGCAACGGCATCATCAGCCGCAACAGCTTTGCCCTGCTCAAACAAGGCTCATGCGCCGATTATTCTGATTTTGCAGCTTTATTGGGGAGAGCGCCATTAGCTGCGGAAAACTTTTCCCGTCAAAGCTGAATCAGCCATACACATATGCAACGGAAAATTAGATTTCAGACGAGATTTACCTGCTACAATTCATCTTTTTTATTCTTGACATTATGAAAACCGTGCGTGTTTGTACTATAACGGACAAACTTAGCATTAACGTGGCAATACTGGTGCAAATCGAAACGTAAAGAAGCAACGACAACCGTAAACTGTAGAAACCAGTAACGTTGTTTACAGTATTTCCAGGCGAATACTGA
>NZ_KV789476.1:0-43544 GCF_001807625.1 Neisseria sp. HMSC03D10 | reverse complement strand
TTTGGGGTGCAGTTCATTTTTCAGACGACCTTCTTTCATATTTCCGCTTCAATAATGCGGCGGAATTTCATCACGCAGGCTGTAAGGTTCGCGCTCTCCGTTTGCGCCTTTGTCCTGCATTTTCTGATAAAGCAGCCTTAACTGCGCCTGCTGTAAATCCAGCGTCTGCTGCATTTTCGCCACCGTATCGTTCAGGCTGCCGATTAAGTCTTCCTGAAGCGCGGTTTGGATTTCCAGCTCGGTGATGCGGTGTTCCAATTCGTCCATTTCACTCATTTACAGCACCATCGCGGCAATCCAGCCGGCAATCATCAGCGGGATATTGTAGTGGATAAAGGTTGGGATGACGGAGTCGCGGATGTGGTCGTGTTGTCCGTCGGCGTTCAAACCCATGGTCGGGCCGAGCGTCGAGTCGGACGCGGGCGAACCGGCATCGCCCAATGCGCCCGCCGTACCGACGATGGCGACGGTTGCCAGCGGCGAGAAGCCGAGGCTGATACACAACGGCACATAAATCGCGGTAATAATCGGCAAGGTGGAGAAAGAAGAGCCGATACCCATGGTGACCAACAATCCGACAAACAACATGGCAAATGCCGCCATGCCTTTATTGCCGCCGAAAAGTTGCATACTGTGTTCGACCAGCGGTTTGATTTCGCCTGTCGCGGTCATGACTGCCGCAAAACCTTGCGCCGCAATCATGATGAAACCGACCATCGCCATCATTTTGATGCCTTCGCCGAACACATCACTGGCGGCATTTCGGTTCATCACACCGAGCATCATGAAGACGGCAAAACCCAACATCGCGCCCAACACCAGCGAATCTTTATACATCAACTGAATCGCAAAACACACACCGATCGCGATTGCCGCCACCAGACTGCGGTAAGCCGAAGGCTGGGGCTGTTCGGATGCTTCGCGGTTGTCTTCCGTATCGACGGTATTGGTTTGATAAATGCGTGATTTGCGGTAGTGGACAAACGCCGCCAGTAGCCCCGCCACCATACCCAGCGCAGGAATCGCCATCGCGTGCATGACACTGATGTCTTTTACATCCATGCCCGCAGATTTGATGTTGCCCAAGAGGATGTCGTTCAAGAAAATCGCACCGAAGCCGTAAGGCAGGAACATATAAGTCGTCACCAAACCGAACGTAATCACACACGCCACCAGGCGGCGGTCGACTTTCAAACGGTTAAACACCAGCAAAAGCGGCGGAATAATCATCGGAATAAACGCGATATGGATAGGCACGACGTTTTGACTCATGATGCCCATCGCCAAAATAATCAGCAACAGCGTCCATTTCACCGAACTTTCGCCTTTCGCGGCATCCTGACTGTTGTTGAGTTTGCGGATAATGCCACCCGCAAGCTGCTGCGGCAGCCCCGAATAGGTAATCGCCATCGCAAACGCACCGAGCATCGCATAAGACAAAGAAATCCGCGCGCCGCCCTTCAAGCCTTCGTTAAACACGGGAATAATCCCCGACTGCGTTACATTGCCCGCCGTATCCACGATGTTTTCCAGCGGCATTCCCGCCACCAGTCCGCCGACGAACGCACCGACAGTCAGGCTCAATACGACGTGTACCCGCGATAGCGACAACACGAGCATAACGATTACTGCAACCACTACGGCATTCATGCCTTTTCTCCGTTTCAGACGACCTGTCGGCCATCTATTTATATATTAAAAGAAACATCATAACCTAACATGATTTAACACGCTAGGGCAAACCGCCTTTCAGACGACCCGCCCTACCCCGCTGCCTAAAATAAAGGTCGTCTGAAAACAAGTGAAACATGTTTTCAGACGACCTTGGATGGGTTTTGGGTTGCAAGCACCGCGTGCGTGCGTACCGCACACACCCTACACCCGATGCCCAGTTTCAGTAGGTCGGATTCTCGAATCCGACGGCTATTTGAGATGGCAGTGGCTTTTGTCGGATACAAGTATCCGACCTACGGCTTTTTGATTAATTTGTACGCAAAAACGATTTTCCAAAAATATCCAATGAGTTATTAAGATAGCAAACAATGTTACATTGTTTTTCTTGGATTTTATTAATTATAGAATCAGGTGTCTCGAATATACCCTCCATATACCGATAAATTAAATCATATTCTTGGGGAGTATTTTCATCTCTTCCTATATAAATAATCGTCACCAAATCAACTAACTCATTGTAAGTATAATCAGAGAAAAAATCTTGAATTCTTTCCCGTTCTTGTTGCCACGCTTCCCAGTCAATTGTATTTAAACTTAAATTCCTTTCACTTTTGTTATCACCTAATATAGAACCCTCTTTTATTTGAAACTGTTTAAAAAAATCAATAATATCTTTAACTTTATCATTGCTCAAAAACTTAAATGCTATATCTTTAGATATTAAAGATGATAAATAATAATCTTGTTTTATATAATCTATGCATTTATATATTTGCCTCCTAGAAACAAGCTTAAATTTGATTTGTAGTTCATCTAGCAATTCTTGAGTTAGAGCTTCTCCCCATTGATGAAATACAGGTAAAGACTCTGCTAGTTTAGTTAGTTGAAAGTAGGTAAGGAATTGATTTCCTCTATTTTTCTTATAATCATCATGTAAATTTTGAATAAAATGATAAAAATCATCCAATTTTTTATGATTTTTCTCAGCATTTGAAAATAAAAAAAGTATTTGAATATTAGAAATATCTTGTAAATGCCTTTTTGATTCTGTATCTAAAGGATAACGGAAAGTTTGCCCTGTTGGATCAATAGCCCCCCATTGCTGGATATATTCATTCAAAATAGATAAATATGCATCAAATTTTTCATCGAATATTTGTTTTCTATTTATGTATGAATCCATAGACCAAATGGAAAAATTATGTGTAGATATTAATTCCCATAACAAAATAATATTATGATGACTTATATTTAATGATGATGGTTTTCTTAGATTTTTGATTTCATATATAGAAATTATTTTCTCAATTATTGCTTTTAGATATAACTCAATAGAATGCCTAATATTAAAACAAATTGGATATACTAAAATATCCTCTGTAATTTTTATATTTTTTATATCTATTTGATGGGATTTTGAGCTTTTCATTAATTTTAATCGTCTTAATATCTCATTAATCATCAATCTAACTGATTCAAAATATCCTTCTGCATAGTAATCAATTGTAGGATGTCCGTTTTCCCCGACAGCCGCTGTAACAGGATCATCAATTTTATAGTTTACAAAATATGAGTAGTCCATTTTAAATCCTTTGTATTCATACATTCTAATTCGTAGGCCAGATTCTTAAATCCGACAAAGCATCTCAGTTTCTCTAAAAAAGTCGGATACAAGTATCCGACCTACGACCTGAAAAATAATTTTTCAGACGGCCTTTTATTTATTCAAATCAATGCGCTTCTTCCCAATTCTCTCCCACGCCCACTTCTGCCACCAGCGGCACGTTTAGCAGGCCTTTTCCTACATCGGCCATCAGCTCGGGCAGGTTTGTTTTCACTAAGTCCAATTCCGATTCGGGTACTTCCAACACCAGTTCGTCATGCACCTGCATAATCAGTTTGCTTTGTAACAGGTCGTCTGAAAGCCAGCGGGACACGTCTATCATGGCGCGTTTGATGAGGTCGGAGGCGGTGCCTTGCATGGGGGCGTTGATGGCGGCGCGTTCGGCTCCGGCGCGGGCGTTGGCGTTTTTGTTATGGATGTCGGGCAGGTAGAGGCGGCGGCCGAACAGGGTTTCGACGTAGCCTTGGGCGGCGGCTTGTTCTTTGGTGCGCTGCATGTATTCGGCGACGCCGGGGTAGCGGGCGAAGTAGCGGTCGATGAAGGTTTTGGCGGACAGGTTGTCTATGCCCAGCGATTTGGCGAGTCCGTATTGTCCCATGCCGTAAATGAGACCGAAGTTGATGGTTTTGGCATAGCGGCGTTGCTCGGACGAGACGTTTTCGGGAGCGATACCGAATACTTCGGCGGCGGTGCGGCGGTGTACGTCTTCGCCGTTTTGGAACGCGGCGATGAGGGTTTTGTCGCCTGAGAGGTGCGCCATGATGCGCAGCTCGATTTGGGAATAGTCGGCGGAAACGATGACGCTGCCTTGCGGTGCGGTAAAGGCGCGGCGCACGCGTCGGCCTTCGGCGGTGCGGATGGGGATGTTTTGCAGGTTGGGGTTGTTGCTGGCGAGGCGGCCGGTGATGGCGACGGCTTGGGCGTAGGTGGTGTGCACGCGGCCGTCTTTGGGCGAAATCATTTCGGGCAATTTGTCGGTGTAGGTGGATTTGAGTTTCGCCAGGCTGCGGTTTTGCAGGATGATTTTGGGCAGGGGGTAGTCGGGCGCGAGCTGTTCGAGCACGGCTTCGTTGGTGGAAATGCCGCCTTTGGCGGTTTTTTTCAGGCCTTTGGTGGGGATGCCCATTTTGTCGAACAGGATTTCTTGAAGCTGTTTGGGCGAGTTGAGGTTGAACAGCTGGCCTGCGGCGGCGTAGGCTTCTTGTTCGAGTTTCATCAGCTCGGCGCCGAGTTCTGCGCTTTGACGGGCGAGTTCGGCGCGGTCGATTTGCACGCCGTTGCGTTCCATTTCAAACAATACCTGCGCGACGGGCAGCTCCATTTTTTCATACATTTCAAGCTGTTTGGCGTCCATTTGCGCGCGCAGGTGCGCTTCGAGGCGCAGGGCGAAATCGGCGTCTTGGGCGGCGTATTCGGTTGCCTGCCCGATGGCGACGTCGGCAAAACCGATTTGCTTCGCGCCTTTGCCGCACAGCGATTCGTAGGTAATGGTTTCCAAGCCGAGCCAGCGTTCGGACAATTCGTCCAAACCGTGTCCGAGATGGCTCTCGATGATGTAGGAAGCGAGCATGGCGTCGCCGGCAATGCCGTTCAGGGCGATGCCGTAGTTGGCGAAAACGTGTTGGTCGTATTTGAGGTTTTGCCCGATTTTTTTCAGGGCGGGGTTTTCCAAATGCGGTTTCAGACGACCTAATACGTCTTGTAAATCAAGCTGTTCGGGCGCAGCGGTCAGGCTGTGCCCTACGGGGATATAAACCGCTTCGCCTGCCTGGAACGCGATGCTGATGCCGACCAGCGCGGCGTTCATCGCGTCTAGGGACGTGGTTTCCGTATCAATACCGATTTTGTCCACTTGCGACAGTTTGTCCAACAAAGCGGCAAACTGCGCTTCGGTGGTAACGGCTTGATAATCCAGCTTTTCGGGTGCAACGGCTTTTTCAGGTAGCCTTTCAGACGACGTTTCCATGTCCAACGCCGCCTGTTCGCCTATCGTATCGCTGCCGAACAAATCGCCGTCCGCCGCTTCGTGCATACGGCTTTCCGCTTCTTTTAGCCAAGTGCGGAAGCCCCAGCGTTTGAAATCGACCGCAAGCTGCGACCATTTCGGCGAAGTGCGGCGCAGGCTTTCGAGGCCGTCTGAAAGCTCGGTGTGCAAGTCCACATCGGTTTTAATCGTTACCAAATCATACGACAGCGGCAGTTGGGGCAGCGCGGCTTGCAGGTTTTCGCCGACCTTGCCCTTGATTTCCGCAGCGTGTTCCATCACACCAGCCAGCGAGCCGTAGGCTTCCAGCCACTTCACTGCCGTTTTCGGGCCGCATTTCTCCACGCCCGGCACATTGTCCACCTTGTCGCCCATCAGCGCGAGATAATCGCGGATTTGGTCGGGGCGCACGCCGAATTTTTCCTTCACGCCTTCAATATCCAGCGTCTCGCCGCTCATCGTGTTCACCAGCGTAACGCGCTCGTTCACCAGCTGCGCCATATCCTTATCGCCGGTGGATACCACCACATTCCAACCTGCTTCGCCGGCCATCGCCGCCAGCGTACCGATAACGTCGTCCGCTTCGACTTGCGGAATCACCAGCACCGGCCAGCCCATCAGCCGCACCAAATCCGGCAAGGCTTCCGCCTGCGGGCGCAAATCGTCCGGCATCGGCGGGCGCGTCGCCTTATAGTCGGGGAACATCTCGTGGCGGAAATTCTTGCCCTTCGCATCAAACACCACCGCGCAATAATCGTGCACATAATCCGCCCGCAGCCGGCGCAACATGTTCAACACGCCGTAAAGCGCACCCGTCGGCGCACCGTCAGGTGCGGACAACTGCGCCATCGCGTGATAAGCGCGGTAAAGATAAGAAGAGCCGTCAACGAGGAGGAGAGTGGGTTTGGACATGGTGAACCTGCTTGAAATAAGTGAAAAATAGATGGATGGATTATAAAGGAAAAGACAAGAGGTCGTCTGAAAGCAAGTTTTCATGGCATAACACGTTCCACTCAAAACGCCCTCCCCTTTCTACATCCATACCGTTAGACATTGCCGTAAAAAAGGTCGTCTGAAATTTCAGACGACCTTTTCATATACCCGCAACACGTTATTCATCAATACTCCGCCGAATGCCAAAACGGCTGCCCTACGGTCGGCGTACTCGCTTGCGCTTTGGTGCGCGCTTCAACCGGTTCGGCTTCAAATGCCAGCCGTCCGGATTCGACGGCAAGTGCGAAGGCGCGCGCCATATTGACGGGGTCGCCGCTGCGGGAAACGGCAGTGTTCAGCAATACGCCGTCAAAGCCCCATTCCATCACTTGCGCCGCCTGCGAGGGCAGGCCCAAGCCCGCATCGATAATCAGCGGCGTGTCGGGCAGGCGTTCGCGCAGGACCTTCAGCGCATAGGCGTGAACCGCGCCTAAACCCGTGCCGATCGGCGCTGCCCACGGCATTAACGCCTGACAGCCCGCGTCGAGCAGGCGGCGGCAGGCAATCAGGTCTTCGGTGCAATAAGGCAGCACTTTGAAGCCGTCTTTAATCAGGATTTCTGCCGCTTCGACGAGCTGGAAGACGTCGGGCTGCAACGTGTCGTCGTCGCCGATGAGCTCGAGTTTGATCCAATTGGTTTCAAACACTTCGCGCGCCATCTGCGCCGTCGTTACCGCTTCCTGCACGCTTTGGCAGCCGGCGGTGTTCGGCAGCACCGGGATACCGATTTCTTCCAAAAGCGACCAAAACCCCTGACCGTGCGCCTCGCCGCCGCTTCCCGCGCGGCGCAGCGAGACGGTAATCATCGCGGGTCGGGCGGTTTGGACGGATTGTTTGAGGATTTCGGGGGTCGGGTAGGCCGCCGTGCCGAGCAGCAGCCGTGAAGGGAAAGTTTCTCCGTATAGGGTGAGCATGATGGGTTCCTTTTGTCCTGATTTAAATTTAATCCACTATAACGTTGTTTTGGGGACAGGGGTCGTCTGAAAAGGCAAAACCGCCTAGCCGCCGACCACCGGTCGCACGATATCGACTTTGTCGTTTTCGTTCAAAACCGTTTCCGCATACGCGCCTTTGGCGACGAATCCGGTATTCACCGCGACGGCAAAAGGCTTTTGCGGCGCGGTTTGGGCGATAAGGTCGGCAACGGTTGTGCCGTGAAGTTCGGCGGGTTCGCCGTTTAAGATGATGTTCATGGTTTCTCGATATTTCGTAGGTAAGTTTCTTTATTCGCGATGCGCCTGCTCTTGCTTGAACCCGTCGCCCCATTCCTTCAATGCCGTCAGCACGGGCGCAAGCGTTTTGCCGTAGTCGGTCAGGCGGTATTCCACGCGCGGCGGGACTTCGGGATACACGGTGCGCAAAATGATGCCGTCGGCCTCCAATGCGCGCAGTTGGGCGGTCAGCGTGCGTTGCGACACATCGGGCAGGATGCGGCGGATTTGGTTGAAGCGCAGCGTGCCGTCCGTGTGCAGGCGGTAGAGTATCGTGCCTTTCCATTTGCCGCCGATAACGGAAAGCGCGGCTTCCACCGAGCAGCCTTCGGCGCAGTCGTAGCTTGGGTGCGGTGTGCGTGGCATGGCAGTATCCTTTATGTAACTATCTGAAAAATAAGTGCGTTCTTGTTAATGGTGTGCTTCAGGCGCATGATACACGCTTTCAGACGACCTAACAGGAGAACATCATGAAAGCCATCGGCTTCACCCGCCCTTTGCCCGTTTCCAACCCTGAAGCCCTGCTCGACATCGAAATGCCCGAACCCGAACTGCGGCCGCACGATATTTTGGTTGCCGTGCAGGCGGTTTCAGTCAATCCTGTCGATGTGAAAGTTCGGGCGGCGCATACGCCTGCGGCAGGGCAGTACCGCGTATTGGGTTACGACGCGGCAGGCATTGTTCAGGCGGTCGGTAGCGAAGTGCGGAATTTCAAAGTCGGCGACGAAGTGTATTACGCGGGCGCCATCAACCGCCAAGGTTCGAACGCTCAATTACAAGCGGTGGACGCGCGCATTGCCGCCAAAAAGCCGCGTTCGCTGGATTTTGCCCAAGTCGCCGCGCTGCCACTGACGGCGATTACCGCATGGGAAACGCTGTTCGACCGCTTGGACGTCAACAAACCCGTGGCAGGCGGCGCAAATGTGCTGCTTTTAATCGGCGGCGCAGGTGGGGTCGGCTCGCTTGCCATCCAGTTTCTGAAAAAGCTGACTGACATTCAAGTCATCGCCACCGCCTCCCGCCCCGAAAGCCGCGCGTGGGTGAAGGAATTGGGGGCGGATTTCGTCATCAACCATCATGAAAACATGGCGGAACAGGTTGCCGCGTTAAATATCGGCGCGCCATCGTTTGTTTTTTCCACTAACCATACCGACCGCCATCTGCCGCAAATCGTGGAACTCATCGCCCCGCAAGGCAGAATCGCGCTGATTGACGACCCCGAAACGTTGGACGTGAACCCGCTCAAAGGCAAAAGCCTGTCGCTGCATTGGGAATTTATGTTTACCCGCCCGCTACGCGAAACGGCAGACATCGAACGGCAGGGCGAAATCCTGGCCGAAACCGCGCGGCTGGTGGATGAAGGCATCATCCGCCCGACCGCCACCCAAGTCCTGCACGGCATCAATGCTGCTAACCTGCGCCGCGCACATGAGATGCTGGAACGCGGGGATATGGTCGGCAAACTGGTGGTGGAAGGCTGGGACAACTGAATCCGCCGATTATTTTTACGCCGTTATGCCCGCTTCTGCCTGTATGGCATCCGAAATGACGGCAATCGAATATCCTAATTGAGCAGGTCGTCTGAAATTTGGCTTTCAGACGACCTTATTCATCCCACAAAGCCTGAAAAGCTTTAACCACCGCTTCGGGATTTTCCGCTTCGGTAACGGCGCGGACGACGGCGAGTGAGGAAACGCCGGTGGCAAGGACGGCTTGGGCGTTGTTTAAATCGATGCCGCCGATGGCGACGACGGGCGTGCTGCCTGCCTGTTTCACATATTCGCGCAGTTTGTCCAAGCCTTGCGGGGCGGTGGGCATTTGCTTGGTTGTGGTCGGGAAAATCGCGCCGCTGGCGACGTAGCTGGGATGTACGGACAGGGCGCGGTCGAGTTCGGCGACGGAGTGCGTACTTAAACCCAAACGCAAACCAGCGGCGGCGATGGCGGCAAGGTCGGCGGTGTCCATGTCTTCCTGTCCGAGATGCACGCCGTATGCGCCCGCTTCTATTGCCTCGCGCCAGTGGTCGTTGATGAAAAGCTGCGTGCGGCGGCCCTGACAGGCGGCGACGCAGCGGGCGATTTCGCGTTTCAATTCATCGCCGTGCAGGGTTTTGCAGCGCAGTTGCACCGTGTCGGCACCTGCTTTGACCATGCGCTCCACCCAATCGGCGGTGGGAACGACAGCGTAGAATTTGAGCGGGGATTTTAGGGGCGGGAAGGTCATGGGGTGTCCTTTTAAGTTATCGCTGATGACGTTCTTGCAGGCGTTCGGTATGCGCCCGCAGTTTTTCGTCATCGGCTTGGTATTCGTTTGAAGACAGCACGGCGGTTGCCGCTTCTATTTCCTGTGGCAGCAATAAGGTCGTCTGAAAACGTCTGATATAGGATGCTGCCTGTCTGATACGGCAGACATTCGGCGGCATTTGCGTTTTCAATTCACAATCACCGAGAAAAACCACCATCGAATGAAATTTTTCTTCCGGCAGTTGCAGCAGTTCGGATAATGCCTTGATGTGTGCGTAATTTTGGCGCAACGGATTTTGAAAGTAGTGTTTCTGCTTATAGACGACTTGCGTCCATTTCGATTGCTTCTCGCTGCCGAAAATCCAACCTGTGTAATTCTTGGTTTCTATGACAAATATCCCAAAAGCCGAAACATAAATATGGTCGATTTGCGTCGTGCCGCTGCGGGATGGAATAATCAAATCGTGAAATTCGATATAGGTTTCTTCATCCAAATCTTTTCCGATTACTGAACGGACTGCCCGTTCGCCTATGCGTCCTTTCACTTTGGGATTTTGGAGCAGCGCTTTCAAAAAAAGCAGGGGAATGACGAGCAGGAAAATCCAAAATATACCTGACAGGTTTCCCATTGCTTGTTCAATCATGACGTTTTCCTTTTTGTTTTATTGTTTAAGTTAAGGTGAGCAGCTTGGTATAGCCATCTAATGGGGTCGTCTGAAAACATCGAGTATTCACATTCATACCGTAAAGTAGAAGACGGATGACACTTGATGGGAAGCTTCCACTTTTATAACCAACGGCGAACGCGCCGACAGTAAGACTCGTACTCTGCACCGAATTTCTGCGCCAAAACGCGTTCTTCTGGCATGATTTGAAAACGCGTCATATAGGCAACAAATGCAGCCAAAAACAACCACGGCAGCGGGTGCGCCAAATAGCCCGCCCAGGCGACCAGCCAGCAGCCCAGACCCGCATACATCGGGTTGCGGCTGAAACGGTACACGCCGTCTGAAACGAAGTGTTCGGTTTGTTCGGGGTTGAGCGGGCTGACGGTCGTGCGCACACGGCGAAACGCCCACACACCTAATACGCCCAACGCCGTCCCAAATACCATCAAAACAACCGACAGCAATATAGGAAAGCGCGGCAGTATGCCGGCCAAAGCCGACACTTGGGCAGAGATGTACATCAACAACGCACAAATAAAACATATCGCCGGCGGCGGAATTTTGGTTTCTAAATTCATATTGTTGCCTTTATAAAACTGATGGCGCGACGTTTTCAGACGACCTCAAACTTATTTTCCAATATACGCCAAACCGCTTTCTTCATCACGTTCGGGCGCGTCTTTTCCGTCAAACAGTGCCACTGCCAATCTAACGGCGGCGGCGGTTACGGCGGGGGAAATCATGAAGCCGTGACGGAAAAGGCCGTTGATTTCAATCAGGCGTCGGGCGCGGCTGTAACGGATTTCGGGGTTGTGGTGGTTGAGCGTGGGGCGCAGGCCGGTGGCGATTTCGAGGATGTCGGCTTCGCCGAAGGCGGGGTGGACAGCATAGAGCGCGGACAAGAGTTCCAGTCCGGAACGTACGCTGGCGGGAGCTTGGCTTTCGCTTTCGATTTGGGTCGCGCCGATAATGAAGACGTGGTTTTCTTTCGGGGCGATGTAGAGCGGGTAACGCGGATGGAGCAGGCGTACGGGGCGGTTGAGCGTGATTTCGGGTGTATAAACCCGCGCCACTTCGCCGCGTATGCCGCGCAAGGTGCTGGTGTGTGCGGGGGATTGGTTCCACGCGGTTTTTGCGCCGTAGCCGCGGCAGTCGATCAGCCAGTCGTATTGGGCTTGCAGGTCTTCGGGGACGCATTCGTGTTCCCAATGGCAAGGGACGTTCAGCCCGTCCAAAGCGTCGGCAAGTGCAGACAACATCTGTCGTCCGTCGAGCTGGCCTTCGGTCGGCAGGTAGATGCCGTCTGAAAAACGTCCGCCGAGTTGCGGTTCGCGTTTGGCGATGTCGTCGGCGCGCCAACGGATGATTTCGTCATCCGCTACGCCGCCGCGTTTGAGATGGCGGACGAACTCGCTGGATAATGGCTTGTCCTGCCCGTGCCACACAATCAGGCTGCCGTTTTCCTGCATCATGGTCGGCATTTTCAGACGACCTCGTATGTCGCGCCACAGCGGAATGCTCTGCCTACCCAGTTTGATGACTTCGGGCGTAGCCTCGACCGCTTCCGCAGCAGGCGCGAGCATGGCGGCGGCAACATAAGCGGCGGCGTGTTCGCCTTTGCGCCCGCCCTTGTCAAAGAGGGCAATGGATAAACCTTGTTCTGCAAGTTGTAAAGCAGTCAGACGGCCGCAGAGGCCGCCGCCGAGAATGGCGATACGGGGCATGGTGGATTCCTTTGCAGTGTTTGGGCAGTCGGGAAGACGAAAGACAAGACGGAAGCGGAATCCACCGAATGGCGGGAAATGCGAGAAAGGGAACGGAAGCCTGAAAAGGCGTTTGACAGCTTGTTTCCTACGCAGGCATTACCCCGACAGGTTCTACGGATTCCGCTGGCGCGGTCTCAGCTGTTTGCAGGAACAAGCAGCACTCCGACAAGAAAATATGAAGTTTATACAGATTTATTTATTTTGGCAAAAGATTGTCTGAAAATACAAATTTTCATGAGACAAAATACTTTAAAAGGGATAATTTTTCCAAATCAATCTTGGCACTTAATCCAAATGAAACGCACTATTAAAGGAATTTGTTCCAAAACACAAAATGGAAACATTAAATACAAACAAATAACGACAAATAGATAATTACCTAACTGCCTAATCTAAAATATAGTTTATAGTGTGCAATTCAAAATATTGATTTACCAATAAAAAAATGTCATCCGCAATGCGGATGACACTTAATTTTAAAGCAATTATTCGCTAACTGTATTAGCAGCTTTATCAACTAATTCAACGAGTGCTAATGGGGCATTATCGCCTTTTCGGAAACCATACTTCAGCACACGAACATAGCCACCATTTCGGGTAGCAAAGCGAGGACCCAATTCATCAAACAATTTAACCACAACATCACGATCACGAGTGCGGTCAAATGCCAAACGACGGTTTGCCAAGGAAGGTTTTTTACCCAATGTAATCAAGGGTTCTACTACGCGGCGCAATTCTTTAGCTTTAGGCAAAGTTGTCACAATAGTCTCGTGAGCCAACAATGAGTTCGCCATATTACGCAGCATTGCAGCACGATGGCTGCTTGTACGGTTTAATTTGCGGTTACCATTACGATGACGCATGTCATTATCCTTTAATCTTCAAACTTACGGCTTTTCTAAGCCTACAGGCGGCCAAGCTTCCAATTTGGAACCTAGTGTCAAGCCTTTAGATGCCAACACTTCTTTGATTTCATTCAAAGATTTACGACCCAAATTCGGAGTTTTAAGAAGCTCTGTTTCAGTACGTTGAATCAAATCGCCGATATAATAAATATCTTCAGCTTTCAGACAATTAGCTGAACGTACAGTTAATTCCAAATCATCTACCGGACGCAGCAGGATAGGGTCAATAGGAGGAGCTTTTTCTTCAACTTCTTCTACTGGAGTACCTTGCAAATCAGCAAAGATAGACATTTGATCAATTAAAATACGAGCAGCACTACGTACAGCTTCTTCAGGATCAATAGAACCATCAGTTTCAATATCCAAAACCAATTTATCTAAATCCGTACGCTGCTCTACGCGTGCAGGTTCAACTTCAAAGCTAACACGACTGATGGGCGAAAAGCTCGCATCCAACTGAATTGCACCAATCTGGCGGTTTTCATCGCGCACAACACGACGACCGGAAACAGATTGATAACCACGTCCCTGCTCAACTTTGATTTCCATCTCAATTTGACCATTCTCGGCCAAATGACAAATAATATGCTCAGGATTTAAAATTTCCACATCATGTGGCAATTCGATATCGCCGGCAATTACTACACCGGCCCCTGACTTTCTCAAAGTTAACTGAACTTGGCCACGCCCATGCAGCTTAAATACAATACCTTTGACATTCAACAAAATATCGACAACATCTTCTTGAACGCCATCAACAGTAGAGTATTCGTGCAACACACCGGAAATGGCCACTTCAGTAGGAGCAAAACCATTCATGGATGACAGTAAGATACGACGCAAAGCATTACCTAAAGTATGACCAAAACCGCGCTCAAACGGCTGCATGGATACTTTTGCACGAGTTGTAGATAAAGTATCGACATCAATTTGACGAGGTTTCAAAAATTCGGTTGTGCTATTTTGCATTTAACTGTCCCTCACTGAGCTAGCGTTATTTAGAGTAGAATTCTACCACCAGCTGTTCATTAATATCGCCAGTTAATTCTGAACGATCTGGCATATTTTTAAATACGCCTTCCAATTTGTCTGCATCAACAGAAACCCAGCTTGGTAAACCGATTTGAGTTGCCAGACTTAAAGCTTCCTGGATACGAACCTGTTTTTTAGCTTTCTCACGAACAGCTACAACATCACCGGCTTTAACTTGGAAAGAAGGAATATTTACAACCTGACCGTTAACGGTAATTGCTTTATGAGAAACCAGCTGACGTGCCTCAGCACGAGTCGAGCCAAATCCCATGCGATATACTACATTATCCAAACGAGACTCTAACAATTGCAGCAGTAATTCACCAGTAGAGCCTTTACGTCGATCTGCTTCTGCAAAATAGCGACGGAATTGACGTTCCAATACACCATAAATACGACGAATCTTTTGCTTCTCACGTAATTGCAAACCATAGTCGGACAAACGCGGTTTTTTTGCGCCATGCTGACCAGGAGCGGAGTCCAGTTTACATTTAGAATCTAAAGAACGACGAGCACTCTTCAGAAATAAATCAGTGCCTTCTCGACGTGCTAATTTACATTTAGGGCCAATATAACGTGCCATGTTTCAATCACTCCTTTAAATACGACGTTTTTTAGGCGGACGGCAACCGTTATGAGGCAACGGAGTAACGTCGGTAATACTGGTAATTTTAAAACCAAGAGCGTTGAGTGCACGTACAGAAGACTCTCGACCGGGACCAGGGCCTTTTATACGAACTTCTAAATTTTTAACGCCATATTCTTGGGCAACTTTACCAGCTGCTTCTGCAGCCACTTGAGCTGCAAACGGTGTACTTTTACGAGAACCTTTAAAACCAGCGCCGCCAGAGGTAGCCCAAGACAATGCATTGCCTTGACGGTCAGTGATTGTAATGATGGTATTGTTGAAAGAAGCATGTACATGCACAATACCTTCGCTTACGGTTTTACGTACTTTTTTACGTACACGCGAAGCTGTGTTTGCTTTAGCCATTAATAAAATTCCTTAAAAATTATTTTTTACCAGCAATCGCTTTACGCGGACCTTTGCGGGTACGAGCGTTTGTGCGAGTGCGTTGACCACGACAAGGCAAACCTCGACGATGACGGAAACCACGGTAGCAACCCATGTCCATCAATCGTTTGATGCTCATCGTTACCTCACGGCGCAAATCGCCTTCCACTTCATACTTGGCAACTTGTTCACGCAAAGCGTCTAATTGAGCCTCGTCCAAATCTTTTGCTTTAGTAGTAGGAGCAATATTTGCTGCCTCACAAATCAATTTAGCACGAGTCGCACCAATACCATAAATAGCCTGAAGGCCAATTACGATATGGGCATTATTAGGGATATTTACCCCTGCAATACGAGCCATATTTTTTCCTTTTTAGGGCAAAGTGTATCACTATACCACAAAATCAAGGGTTAAGAAAACTAACTTCTTAGCCTTGACGTTGTTTGTGACGTGGGTCAGTACAAATTACGCGAACTACACGATTACGACGAATAATCTTGCAATTGCGACAAATTTTCTTTACAGAAGGTTGTACACGCATTTTATTTCCTTTTATTGTTTATCTTGCTCGGAAAACAATCCGAGCACGGGTTAAATCATAAGGAGTTAGTTCAACTGTTACCTTATCACCTGGAGAAATACGGATATAGTGCATTCGCATTTTTCCAGAGATATGACCAAGTACTACATGATCATTTTCCAGTTTTACTTTAAACGTTGCATTGGGCAAAGTCTCAAGGATTTCACCCTGCATCTGTATGGTATCTTCTTTAGCCATAAGCCTACTTACGTGATAAAGATTTCATATCTGGACGACTCATCAAATCTTCATACTGACTACTCATTACGTAGGAATTGATTTGCGTCCTAAAATCCATTGTAACGACAACCAAGATAAGCAAAGACGTTCCGCCTAAATAGAAAGGCACATTCAATGCTGTCGTTAAAAATTCAGGTATCAGACAGATTGTAGTGATATACAAAGCACCAAATAATGTCAGTCTCAGTACAACTTTTTCCAAATATCTAGAAGTTTGCTCACCTGGGCGAATACCAGGTACAAATGCACCACTTTTCTTCAAATTCTCAGCCATTTCTTTAGGGCTAAATACTAAAGCAGTATAGAAATAGCAGAAGAAGATAATAGTTGTTGCAAACAATGCAATATATAGAGGTTGCCCATGTTGTACCAGTGTCGATATTCTATGCAATATTGAATTAGTATCATTCAATCCAAACCAACCTAGAAGCGTTGATGGAAATAAAATAATACTAGATGCAAAAATAGGTGGAATGACACCCGCCATATTTAGCTTAAATGGCATATGAATACTTTGCCCTGACATCATACTAGAACCAAACTGCCTCTTAGCATAATGAATAGGAACCTTACGTTGAGCACTTTCAAAATATACTACAACATATATAAGCAATAATATTCCAAAAGTTATTAGAACAACAGTAAATGATTGAGACTTTGCCAATTCTAATAATCTAGCAATACCAGATGGAATACCCGATACAATACCTGCTGTAATAATTAAGGAAATACCATTACCAATACCTCGTTCGGTAATCTGCTCTCCTAACCACATTAGAAACATTGTACCTGTAACCAAACAAACAACTGTAGAAATATAAAACTCAAGCGTACTTGTTACAACTACACCTTGTTGATAAACAAATGTTGCAGCAGCAAAACTTTGAACTACAGCCAATAATACCGTCCCATACCTAGTATATTTCGTAATTATTTTCCTGCCAGCCTCTCCTTCTTTTTTTAAAGCTTTCAAAGAAGGGATAATCTCCGAAGCAAGCTGTACAATAATCGATGACGAAATATAAGGCATAATGCCAATTGCAAATATAGTAAAGCGCTCCAACGAACCACCCGAGAACATATTTAACATTCCGAATATGCCGTCACGAGCGCCTTGAAATAAATTAGCTAACGCAACAGCATCTACGCCCGGTACCGGTATATGAGCACCAATACGGAAAACGACTAAAGCTCCTAATAGAAACACTAGACGTTTTTTCAGATCTCCAAATTTGGATAATCCTGATAAAGATTGTTGATTAGCCACTATAGTGCAAGCCTTATTCTTCTACTTTGCCACCAGCAGCTTCAATTGCAGCTTTAGCACCTTTAGTAGCTTTTACACCTTTCAAGGTAACCGCTTTTGAAATTTCACCAGAAGCAATAACTTTTACATTAGAAGCAGTCGCAGGAATCAGACCAGCTTGTTTAAGAACCAAAACATCAATTTCGTTTACAGCAATCAGATTCAACTCACTCAAACGAACTTCAGCATTAGCGGCAGCAGTCAAAGATTTGAAACCACGCTTAGGTAGGCGACGTTGCAAAGGCATTTGACCACCTTCAAAACCTACCTTGTGGAAACCGCCAGCACGGCTTTTTTGACCTTTATGGCCACGACCACCTGTCTTACCCAGGCCACTACCAATACCACGGCCTACACGACGACTAGCGTGAGTAGCACCCTCAGCAGGTTGAATAGTATTCAAAAACATATTAAGACTCCACTTTCAACAAGTAGCTGATTTTATTAATCATACCACGGTTTTCAGGGGTATCCAAAACCTCTACTGTATGCTCACGGCGACGCAAACCTAAGCCACGAGCACAAGCACGATGAGATTCAATTGTACCAATCAGGCTCTTAACCAATGTAACTTTAATCTTTTTTTGCTCAGTCATGGTTCGCTCCCAAAATATCTTCTACTGTCAAACCACGTTTAGCAGCAATATCAGCAGGGGTATACAGTTTAGACAAACCGTCTAATGTAGCACGTACAATATTGTAAGGGTTAGTAGAACCATGCACTTTGGCTGAGATATTATGGATACCCATAGCATCAAATACTAAACGCATTGGACCACCAGCTTTTACACCGCTACCTTCTTTAGCGGGTTGCATAAAGACTTTAGTAGCGCCATGACGTCCAATAACCTCATGATGAATCGTACCATTTTTTAGAGGTACTTTAATCATAGAGCGACGAGCCTGATCCATTGCTTTTTGAACAGCTACCGGCACTTCTTTTGACTTACCTTTACCCATACCAATACGACCATCCCCATCACCAACAACAGTTAGCGCAGAGAAAGCCATGATACGACCACCTTTAACTACTTTAGTTACGCGATTAACTGCGACCATTTTTTCAATCAGGCCGTCACCACGTTCTTCAATTTCATGTTTTGCCATCTGAAAGTCTCCAATTATTAGAAGCTTAAACCATTTTCACGTGCAGCTTCAGCCAAAGCTTTCACTCGACCGTGATATTGGAAACCTGAACGATCAAAAGCAACTTTTTCTACGCCTACTGCTTTAGCTTTCTCAGCAATGCGCTTTCCTACTACTGCAGCCGCCTCGACGTTGCCACCAGATTTCAGACTACCACGCACTTCAGCTTCCAATGTAGAGGCTTGAGCCAATACTTTATCACCTTCAGCACTAATTACTTGAGCATAAATATGATTATTGCTACGGAACACACATAATCTTACCATTTTCAAGTCCGCAATACGTGCACGGGTTTTGCGTGCACGACGGAGTCGGGTTGTATGTTTATCCATTAGTGAACCTCAATTATTTTTTCTTGGCTTCTTTCATCACTACTACCTCACCTACATAACGAACACCCTTACCTTTATAAGGTTCAGGAGAACGGAATGCACGAATTTCAGCAGCGACTTGACCAACTACTTGTTTATCTGCACCAGTCAAAACGATCTCTGTTTGGCTAGGAGTTTGAACAGAAACGCCTTCTGGCATTTCATATACGATTGGATGAGAAAAACCCAGAGACAAATTCAAAACTTTGCCTTGAGCTTGAGCGCGATAACCCACACCAATCAATTGTAGTTTTTTCTCAAAACCTTCTGAAACACCTTTGACCATATTATTAACTAATGCACGAGCAGTCCCTGACATAGCATTTGCCTGCTTACTGTCATTTTTTGCAGCAAAAGTCAATTTGCCATCGTTCAGTTCAATGGCTACATCAGAATGCAAAGGAAAGGACAACTCGCCATTCTTACCCTTGATAACCAATGCTTCTGTTCCAAATTTTACTTCTACACCAGCAGGAACAGTCACTGGGTTTTTTGCGACACGTGACATTTACTTTTCTCCACTAGGCTACGATGCACAACAACTCACCACCAACACCCTCAGAACGAGCCTTGCGGTCAGTCATCACACCTTTAGAAGTACTAACAATAGCGATACCCAAGCCATTCATAACATTAGGAATTTCGCTAGAAGCTTTGTAAATACGCAAACCTGGACGTGAAACACGTTTAATTTGCTCAATCACAGGGCGACCTGCATAGTATTTCAATTGAATTTCCAATACCGGCTTCGCATCAGCAGAAACCGAAAAATCCTCGATATAACCTTCTTCTTTCAAGACTTTTGCAATTGCACACTTTAATTTGGAAGAAGGCATGGCAACTACTACCTTATTGGCACGTTGCGCATTACGAATACGAGTCAACATATCGGAAATAGGATCATGCATACTCATTATTAATACTCCTATTACCAGCTAGCTTTAACAACACCCGGAATCTCGCCACGCATAGCGATTTCACGGATTTTAATACGACCCAAACCGAATTTACGGAAAGTACCACGAGGACGACCTGTCAAAGCACAACGACGACGTTGACGTACAGGAGCTGCATTACGTGGAATGGATTGGAATTTCAGACGAGCTTCAAAACGCTCTTCTTCAGTTGCATTCGCATCATTAATAACAGCAAAAATTGCCTCACGTTTGGCTGCAAACTTTTTCGCCAAAGCTTGACGTTTTAGCTCACGATTAATAAGTGCTTTCTTAGCCATGATTATCCTTTAAACGGAAACTTGAACAGTGACAATAAAGCTTTAGCTTCTTCATCAGTTTTTGCAGTAGTTGTAATAGTAATATTCAAACCACGCAAAGCATCAATTTTATCGTATTCAATTTCCGGGAAAATGATTTGCTCGCGAACACCCATATTGTAATTACCACGGCCATCAAAAGATTTGCCACTTACACCACGGAAGTCACGCACTCGAGGTAATGCAATAGTAATCAAACGATCCAAAAATTCGAACATTTGATCACGACGCAGTGTTACTTTGCAACCCACAGGATAATTATCACGAATTTTAAAGCCAGCGATAGATTTACGAGCAACAGTAACTACTGGTTTTTGACCAGCAATTTTTTCCAAATCAGATACAGCATGCTCCATAACTTTTTTATCAGCAACAGCCTCTCCAACCCCCATATTTAAAGTGATTTTTTCAATACGAGGAACTTCCATTACTGACTTGTAACCAAACTGTTTAACCAATTCAGGAACAACTGTATCTTTATAAAACTCTCTCAAACGAGCCATGTTATCTCCTTATGCTCCAATAACAGAGCCATTTGATTTGAAGAAACGAACGCGCTTCACTTTGCCTTCATTTTCAATCAGTTTAATACCAACACGGTCTGCTTTATTAGTTTCAGGATTCAGGATTGCAACATTAGAAATATCCAACGGCATTTCTTTCGAAACAATACCACCCTCAATACCACGCATCGGATTAGGTTTTTGGTGACGTTTAACAACGTTAACACCTTCAACAACAACTTTACCATCCAATACGCGAACTACTTGACCTTGCTTACCTTTATCCTTACCAGTGATCACAACAACTTGGTCACCTTTAATGATTTTATTCATCGCGCTATTCCTTATAACACTTCAGGCGCCAATGAAACGATTTTCATAAATCGCTCAGTACGCAATTCACGGGTTACCGGACCAAAAATACGGGTACCCAGAGGTTCAAGTTTATTGTTTAACAACACGGCGGCGTTGTTATCGAATTTAATCAACGCACCATCAGGACGACGCACACCTTTAGCAGTACGAACAACAACTGCATTGTACACATCACCTTTTTTGACACGACCACGTGGGGCCGCATCTTTAACTGCGACTTTAATAATATCGCCAACAGAAGCGTAGCGACGCTTAGATCCGCCCAATACCTTGATACACATCACGCGACGCGCACCAGAGTTATCAGCCACATCTAAGATGGTCTGCATTTGAATCATATTAGTACCTTTAAATTAACCAACTTAATTTACCATTTTCATATAGCTCGCTTACCTATTTGAATTAAGCTAACTAAATGAAACCATCACGGTTCTAGTAAACCAGTCTTGGATCCCGAAGGGAAGAAACTTCCAGAAGAAACTGAAAGATAAGAAACGAAGTTTACACGCAAATTCACTTTGGCGCAACACTTCGTTTCTTATTGAAGCCAACTGTCTTAAATTTTAAACAGTACGTGCTTTTTCAACCAGTTCTTTAACAACCCAAGATTTGGTTTTTGACAGTGGACGTGATTCCGCAATTACTACTACATCACCAATTCCATATTGATTATTTTCATCATGGGCATGGATTTTAGTTGATAAACGGATGATTTTACCGTACAGAGGGTGTTTCACTTTACGCTCAACCAGCACTGTAACAGTTTTGTCCATTTTGTCGCTTACCACTTTGCCTTGCAAAGTACGAACATTTTTATTTTCGCTCATTACTTAGCACCTTTTTCAGTTAAAATGGTTTTAATACGAGCAATATCGCGACGTACACGTTTTAATTCGCTTGGTTTACCCAATTGACCAGTTGCGTTTTGCATACGTAAGCCAAACTGAGCTTTCAACAAGTCCAACAAATCTGCATTTAATTGCTCAATAGATTTGTCTTTCAATTCATTTGCTTTCATTATTGACCTACCTGTCTTACTACAAAGGTCGTAGGAATAGGCAATTTGGCAGCAGCCAATTCAAATGCTTCACGAGCCAAAGCCTCTGGAACACCGTCCATTTCATACAACACTTTGCCTGGTTTGATTTCGGCAATGTAATATTCCACGTTACCTTTACCGCCACCCATACGAACTTGAATAGGTTTTTCAGTAATTGGTTTATCAGGGAATACACGAATCCAAATACGACCACCACGTTTAATGTGGCGAGTCATTGTACGACGAGCAGCTTCGATTTGGCGGGCAGTCAAACGACCACGACCAACGGCTTTCAAACCGAACTCACCGAAACTTACTTTGTTACCGCGAGTAGCAATACCAGTATTGCGACCTTTTTGTTGCTTGCGGTATTTCAGTCTAGTTGGCTGCAGCATTACGTCCACCTGCCTTTCTTTGTTTCTTTTCATACTCAGGCTTAGCCGAAGTCTTTACATTGCCTTCAGTATAGACCCAAACTTTCAAACCCAGCACGCCATAAGTAGTATGAGCTTCGCTAGTTGCATAATCTACGTTTGCACGCAAAGTATGCAGCGGTACACGACCTTCGCGATACCATTCGCTACGGGCAATATCTGCACCGTTCAGACGACCAGAGGTCATAATCTTGATGCCTTTTGCACCTGAACGCATAGCATTTTGCATTGCGCGCTTCATAGCACGGCGGAATTGAACGCGTTTTTCCAATTGCTGTGCAATACCATCAGCAATAATTTGCGCATCCAATTCAGGTTTACGGATTTCTTCGATATTCACATGAACAGGCACGCCCATCAAGGCTTGCAAATCACGTTTCAGAACTTCGATATCCTCACCTTTTTTACCAATTACTACGCCTGGACGAGCAGAGTGAATAGTAATACGTGCAGATTTCGCAGGACGCTCAATAACTACGCGACCAACAGAAGCATTCGCCAATTTTTTACGCAGATAGTTACGAACATCAATATCTTGTTTCAAAACAGCAGAAAAGTCGGTGCTTTTAGCAAACCATTTTGAAGCCCAGTCTTTAGTTACCGCCAGGCGAAAGCCTGTAGGGTTAATCTTTTGTCCCATAGCTTTTCCTTAGTTGCCCACTGTCACATTGATATGACAAGTTTGTTTTTCAATGCGGTTACCGCGACCTTTGGCACGAGCTTGGAAACGTTTCAAGCTTGGACCTTTGTCAACAAAGATAGTGACCACTTTCAACTCATCAATGTCGGCACCGTTATTGTGCTCGGCATTAGCAATAGCTGATTCCAATACTTTTTTAATCAACTCAGCACCTTTTTTAGGACTGAAAGTCAAAATATTCAAAGCTTGGGCAACGTCTTTACCGCGAATCAAATCAGCTACCAAACGAGCTTTTTGAGCTGAAATACGGGCATTTTTATGTTGTGCATTTACTCTCATGATTCACCTTATTTCTTTTTAGCCTTTTTATCAGCCAAGTGGCCTTTAAAGGTACGGGTCAATGAGAATTCACCTAATTTATGACCAACCATGTTATCGCTGATAAACACGGGCACATGGGTGCGGCCGTTGTGTACAGCAATGGTCAGACCGATAAAATCAGGCAGAATGGTAGAACGACGAGACCAGGTTTTAATCGGGCGTTTGTCGTTGCTTGCACGAGCAGCATCTACTTTTTTCAGCAAATGCAGGTCTACATATGGGCCTTTTTTCAATGAACGAGCCATACTAATTAACCTTTATTTGAGTAACGACGACGAACAATCATGTTATCCGTGCGTTTGTTATTACGAGTGCGGTAGCCTTTAGCAGGAGTACCCCATGGGCTAACCGGTTCGCGAGCTTCACCGGTACGACCTTCACCACCACCATGCGGGTGATCGACAGGGTTCATGACAACACCACGAACGGTCGGACGAATACCGCGCCAACGATTGGCACCGGCCTTACCGATTTTCTTCAGGCTTTGCTCTTCGTTACCGACTTCACCGATGGTTGCACGGCAATCTACGTTGATTTTACGAACTTCGCCAGAGCGCAGACGGACTTGAGCGTATGCGCCTTCTTTAGCCAACAATACCGCAGAAGCGCCGGCAGAACGTGCAATTTGAGCACCTTTACCAGGTTTCATTTCGATACAGTGGATAGTCGTACCAACGGGAATGTTGCGGATCGGCAGAGTGTTACCTACTTTGATGGCAGCTTCAGCACCGGAAACTAATACAGCACCGGCTTGAATACCGCGAGGAGCGATGATGTAGCGACGCTCACCGTCTGCATAGCACAACAGCGCAATGAAGGCAGTACGGTTAGGATCGTATTCAATACGCTCTACTTTTGCAGGGATACCGTCTTTGTTACGTTTAAAGTCTACAACACGGTAATGGTGTTTATGACCACCGCCTTTGTGACGGGTGGTGATATGACCATTATTGTTACGACCGGCAGTAGAATTTTTCTTTTCAAGCAAAGGTGCATAAGGCGCACCTTTGTGCAAACCTTCTGTTACCACGCGAACCATGCCGCGACGGCCTGCAGAAGTTGGCTTCATTTTAACAATTGCCATTTTGTTTATTCCTTATCTGCAGCTGCAGCAGCGGCTTCCAAATCCAACTCTTGACCGGCAGCCAAGCTTACATAAGCTTTTTTAACATCGCTGCGGCGGCCCAAAGTACGACCAAAACGCTTAGTTTTACCTTTAGTGGTAACGGTAGTTACAGAAGCAACTTGAACACCGAACAGCAGCTCAACAGCCGCTTTGATTTCAGGTTTGGTTGCATTTGCCAAAACATTAAACGTCATTTGGTTGCGTTTTTCAGCCAATACGTTGCTTTTTTCAGAAACGATAGGTGCCAAAATCACTTGAGTCAAACGTTGTTGATTCATACCCATTGCTCCTCTAATTGTGCAACTGCATCTTTAGTGATGATTACTTTTTTGTAACGCAGCAAGCTGTAAGGATCAACTTGTTGAGCTTCCAAAACCAACACGTTTGGCAAGTTGCGTGAAGCCAAGTAAACATTCTCATCGAGCTGTTTGGTTACAAACAGCACTTGCTCCAGACCCAGGTTTTTTACTTGTTCAGCAAAAACTTTGGTTTTAGGAGTTTCAGCAGTCAATGCTTCGATCGCAAACAAACGCTCGTCACGGGCCAATTGGGACAGGATAGTCGCCATACCGGCACGGTACATTTTACGGTTTACTTTTTGAGTGAAGTTTTCGTCGGGTTTATTCGGGAACGCACGACCACCTTTACGCCACAGCGGAGAAGAAGTCATACCGGAACGGGCACGACCGGTACCTTTTTGGCGCCATGGTTTTTTGGTTGAGTGTTTTACTTCGGCACGGGTTTTTTGAGCACGGTTACCAGAGCGGGCGTTTGCCAAGTAGGCATTTACCAGCTGATGAACCAACGCTTCATTGTATTCGCGAGCGAACAAAGCATCAGAAACAGACAGACTGCCTGAAACTTGTCCTTTAGCGTCAATTACTTTCAATTCCATTACGCACCTACTTTCACGCTAGGACGAACTACAACATCGCTGTTGACCGCACCCGGAACAGCACCCTTAACCAACAGCAGTTGGCGTTCTGCATCAACACGTACAACTTCCAGTTTTTGGACAGTTGCTTTGGTGTTACCGTATTGACCGGCCATGCGTTTACCGGGGAACACGCGACCTGGGTCTTGCGCCATACCGATAGAACCTGGAACACGGTGAGAACGGGAGTTACCGTGGGAAGTACGTTGGGCACCGAAGTTATGACGTTTGATCGTACCGGAGAAACCTTTACCTTTAGAGGTACCGGTTACATCGACCAGTTGACCGACTTCAAACATAGAAACGGTGATTTCGTCACCGGCTTTCAATTCAGCCAGTTTTTCTTCAGTCAAAGCAAACTCCATCAAACCGCGACCGGCTTCAACACCTGCTTTTGCAAAGTGCCCAGCTTCGGCTTTGTTGACACGGTTAGCTTTTTTCTGACCAAAGGTAACTTGAACGGCAGTATAGCCGTCAGCATCTTTGGATTTTACTTGTGTAACGCGGTTGGCAGACATATCCAAAACGGTTACCGGAACAGAAACACCCTGTTCGTCGAACACGCGGGTCATACCAACTTTGCGTCCAACCAGACCTAAAGTCATGATTATTTTCCTTTTAAAGTAAAGGGGCGGGCTACGATTGGCCTGCCTTCGGACAAAGATAAAACTTGGCACAAATGCACCAAGTCCGCCATTATAATCGACAAATCAAGCAAATACCAATCTTTTTTTAACACAGGGGCTTACTCATGCTTTTTATCTCTATAAATTGATATTTCGCCGTCTATATACCCGAGGGAAGCGACGTGTTGTTTACACACAAATCACCTTCCATATTTAACAAAAGGTCGTCTGAAAACCACAATCACAGGTTTTCAGACGACCTTTTATCCTACCGATACATTCAAACAGCGGTCTGTTTCGCTTTATCTCCGTTCCAAGGCGCAACTTTAAACAGCAGCAGCATACCCGGAATCCCCAACATAAAACACAGCCAGAAGAAATTGACGTAGCCCATCGCTTCAATCAGAAACCCTGCTGTCGCATTCATAAACGTACGCGGTACGGCGGATAGGCTGGACAGCAGCGCAAACTGCGTGGCGGTAAATGCGGTATTGGTTTGTTGCGCCATATACGACACAAATGCCACCGTACCCAGGCCTACACCCACTGCCTCGGCAGCAATAACGACTGCCAACATGGTTCGTTCCGATGCGCCTACATGCTCGAAATGTCCGAAACTTGCCAGCCATGCAAAACCTAAAATCGTCACCCATTGCACCAAACCAAAAAGCCACAATGCACGGTTCACGCCTAATTTGTTTACCCAAATGCCGCCGATAATCCCGAAAATCACCGCCGGCCACAAGCCTGCATTTTTCGCAATCAGTCCGATGTCGGTCTTGGAGAATCCCATGTCGATATAAAACGGTGTTGCCAAGGCGGTTGCCATGCTGTCGCCCAGCTTATACAGCAAGATAAACGCCAAAATAATCAGCGCCTGCGTAACGCTTTGACGGGTAAAGAAATCGCGGAACGGCTCGATAACGGTATCTTTCAATCCTTTTGCAGCGACGGGTTGGCGGGCCGGTTCTCGCGCTACGAATAAAGTAGCCAGCAACCCCGGAACCATGAACAGCGCAGTAATAATGAAGACGGACGACCAAGGCATCCTGTCGGCCAAAATCAAACTCAATGAAGCCGGAATCAGCGAGGAAATACGATAGGCATTTACATACAGCGAGTTACCCAAAACCAACTCTTCATCGGATAACACTTCTCGGCGGAAAGCATCGATCACAATATCCTGACTGGCGGAAAAAAACGCTACTACCAAAGACAGCCCCAAAATAATGGACAAGTGTTCTTGCGGGCGGACAAACGCATAGGCAGCCAAAAGCAGCAAAAGCGCTATCTGCATCACCAACATCCAGCCGCGCCGCAAACCTAAAAACGGCAGGCGTACAGAGTCCATGAGCGGAGACCAGATAAATTTCCAAGTGTAGGGAAAACCGATCAGGGCAAACAGTCCTATGGTTTTCAAATCAACATGTTCGCTGCGCAGCCACGCCGGAATCAGGCTATATAGGAAATAAAGCGGCAGCCCCGATGTGAAGCCTGTAAAAATACAGATGAGCATATTGCGCGAAAAAATCCGCTGCATCGTGCTTGGTTGTGAAGCAGTCATAATAGGTCAGCAACATCAAAAAGAAAGGCGCATTGTAACAAATCCTGTTCAAACAAACTTTAAACTATGCATAATAATCAAAAAGGTCGTCTGAAAACCGTTTTTCCGTTTTCAGACGACCTTTATTCTTTGCTTTGTTTAAGCGGGTTACGCCGTTTTCTTTTCGCGTATCGGCAGGTTCAGCAACGCCGCCGTTCCCGCCAACACCGCGTCGGCATACCACATCCAGCCGTAATCGTTGAATTGGTAAATCACGATGCCGCCGATATACGAGCCTAAAAAGCCGCCGATTTGGTGGCTCAACATGGTCAGCCCGAACAGGGTCGCCAGATAGCGCGTGCCGAACAGCTTGCCTGTAATCGCAGCGGTCGGCGCGACGGTGGCGAGCCAAGTGAAGCCCAGCGCAGCGGCGAAAATGTAGAAATTGACGTCGGTTCTCGGGGCGGCAAGGTAGATCAGCACCATCGCCACACGCGAGGCGTACAGTCCGAACAAAACATATTTGCCCAAAAACCGCCCCGTACACCAGCCCGAAAAAATGCAGCCCGCGATGTTCGCCAAGCCGATAATCGCAATCGAAGTCGAAGCGACCGAAGCGGGCAGGCCGCAGAGCGCGATTTCGTTGGGCAGGTGGGTCACCAAAAACGCAATGTGGAAACCGCAGGTAAAAAAGCCCAAGTGCAGCAGGATGTAGCTGCGGTCTTTAAACGCCGCTTTGACTGCCTGCCCCAGCGATTGCCCGTTTTCAGACGACGTGTGGTGCGTGGCGACAGCGTTTTTGCCGCCCGCCAGCCACCACGAAATCGGCAGGATCAAAAGCGCAATCCCGCCCCAAACATAAAACGTCCCCGTCCAGCCGACGGCGGGCAACACCAGCAAACCCTGCACCAGCGGCGCAAACAGAAACTGCCCCGCCGAACCGCCCGCGTTGACCAGCCCCGAAGCCAAACCGCGTTTGTGCGGCGGCACTTTCGCCGCGACCTGCCCCATGATGATGGAGAAACCGCCCGCGCCCGTTCCGAATGCAAAAAGCAGCCCGATTGCCAGCATCAGCCCCCAATAAGTCGGCATCTGCGGCACCATCAGGCAGGCACAAACCAACAGTAACGCGCCGCCGCCCAAAACCTTAAACGCGCCGAAGCGGTCGGCAAGCGCGCCGGAAAGCGGCTGGGACACGCCCCACATCAACTGGAAAACGGCAATAATCAGGCTGAACTCTTGGATACTCAGTTCGGTAGAGTCGACGACGGGGCGGACAAACAGCCCCATAGTCATGCGCATGCCGATGGTAATCAGCAGGATGGCGGCGGCAGCGGCGATTACCAGCCAAAGGTTGGGGGATTTTTGCTGTGTGTGGGTCATGGTTATTGTTTGTTTCTATTGGAAAATGCCGTTCAATCAACCGGCAAAACGACGGATTTTAACAAACGGGCTGACGCAGGCTAAATAACTCCTGATGCTTTGGATATAGCCAAAACCTCTATCCGCGCCGCATTGACCGTTCTCCTTTACCTGCAAGGCAGGACATGGAACATGGACGGAAATTCAGTGCGTAAAGAACGGCAAAGGTCGTCTGAAAACCCGAAATCCGATTTTCAGACGACCTTCAACCGAGAATCCCCCAACCAACCCGTACCCGCGGCTTGAAATGACACTCTCGGACAGTTGATTAAGGAGAAGTAGCATGAAAATAATCAGGGATATTGCGATATGGATAGCGATAACGGTTTGGATTAATTTTTATCCCGACCGTTACCGCTACGACACCGTTCCGCAAGGACGGCACGGATACTGGCACATCAATCATCCTTGGTATCCCTATGCCCGTTTTTTGTTGCCGCTGCTTCTTGCTGTCTGGATTGCCTATAAACATTGTCAAAAAAGAAAATAGGTTGGACTGCATACAAAAGGTCGTCTGAAACCGGATTTACGGTTTCAGACGACCTTTTTGTCGATTCGGGCATCTTAAACGATGCCCTCTTCTTTCAGCCTTTAGTCTTTACGCGTTTCCACCAAGACCATTTCGGTGGCAGCGACGGGTTCGGCTTCAACTTTCGGCACGTCTGCGCGGCGCAGGCCGGATTCGGGTTCGGGCTGAACCTGTTTGGCAAAGGCGGCGACGGCTTCGGGATTGGTTTCGACGAACACCAAACCGCCTAAGTCGGGCATCGCGGCAACGGCAGGGACAGTTTCTTCCGGCTCTGTCGCTTCCGCTTGGCCTGCTTCCGGCACAGTTTGCGGCTCGGATTCCGTTGCTTGGGCGGCAGCTGCGGCCGCTGCTGCGGCGGCAAGAGCTTCGATGGCGGCGGCGGCTTCGCGTTCGGCTTTCCAAACGACCAGTTCTTCCTCCATTTCAACGACGGCTTCGGCTTCACCTTCGGCAGGGACGGCGGTCATCGGTTGGTAGCCGTCTTCGGTTTCGATGGCGAACACGGAGGTCGGGGTTTCTTCAACGCTGCCGATGGCGGAGTCGATGATGCTGCACTCGTCATCGGTGCTGTCTTCGATCAGGATGCCGCTGTCCGCTTCTTCGCCTTCGATGGAGAACACGAAGGCTTCTTCAGTGGCCGCAACGGGTTCGGAAACGACGACAACCAAAGGCTCGGCACTATCCTCGGGAGCGGGGATGGTTACGGCAAACGGTTCTTCTTCGACGGGCTCGCCCATGACGTGCGCGGCGGCGAAGCGGACTTTGTCGGCGGTATCGTGGATATTCAGGTACTGCTCGATTTTGGCGGCAGACGGAATATTGCGTTTTTTACCGTTTTGACGGCGGTCGCGCTGATTGTTGCGTTCGCGGCGGTCGCGTTGGTTGTTGCGCTCGCGTTGGCGGCGTTCGTTGCCTTTCGGTGCATCGTTATCGGCGGTTTGCACGCCCTCTTCCGCTACGCTGTCCACTGCTTCGGACAAGGTTTCTTCCGCACGGATTTCCGCTTGTTCGCGGTTGCGTTCGTTGCGGTTGTTGTTGCGGCGGCGTTTGCTGCCTTGCGCCTGCTCGACCGAACGGGATTCGTTTTCAGACGACGTTGCGGCGGCAAGTGCTTGGACTTCGAGGTTTTCGGCTTCCACGGTGGAGTTGCGCTCGTTTTGGCGGTTGCGGCTGCGGCGGTTGTCTTTAGCGTTGCGGGTTTCGTTTTCCGCCGCCTGATTGTCCGCTGCTTTGTCTTTAAAGTCCGCCACTTCGCGCACTTCTACCTTGCTGCCGTCGTGCCTATTGTTACGGCGCGGGTTTTGACGGCGGTTGTTTGCGCGGCGGTTGCCGGAATTGCCGTTGCGATTGTTGCTGCCCGAAGTGCGTTTTTCTGCCACTTCGGCAACAGGCGCGGTTTCGGCTGCGGTATTGCCGCCGAAAATGCGTTTGAGCCATGCTTTGAAGGTATCCCACCATGAACCGCTTTTCTGCTCGGATACGGTCGGGGCAGGCTGGGTATGGCGCACGCCTTTAACGGCGGGTTCGGGACGGGCGGCTTTGGCTCTTTCACTGCCGAAAGGTTTGGCAGATTCGTCTTCTTCCGGCTCGGCAACGCGTTTGTAGCTCGGTTCGCCGTCTTCTTCTACGTCGTCGATGCGGATGCGGTTGATTTCGTAGTGCGGGTTTTCCAAGTGGATATTCGGAATCAGGACGACGTTGACGTCCAAACGCTCTTCCATCGCAAACAGCTCGGCGCGTTTTTCGTTCAGCAGGAAGGTGGCGACATCGACGGGCACTTGGGCGTGCACTTCGCCGGTGTTGTCTTTCATCGCTTCTTCTTGAATGATGCGCAAAACGTGCAGGGCGGTCGATTCGATGCCGCGGATGACGCCGGTACCGGCGCAGCGCGGGCAGGCGACATGGCTGCTTTCGCCCAAAGCGGGTTTCAGGCGTTGGCGGCTCAATTCCAAGAGGCCGAAGCGGGAGAGTTTGCCCATTTGCACGCGGGCGCGGTCTTTTTTGAGCGCATCGCGCAGGACGTTTTCAACATCGCGCTGGTGCTTGGGGTTTTCCATGTCGATGAAGTCGATGACGACCAAGCCGCCCAAGTCGCGCAAACGCATTTGGCGGGCGACTTCTTCGGCGGCTTCCATATTGGTTTTGAACGCGGTGTCTTCGATGTCCGCGCCGCGTGTCGCGCGGGCGGAGTTGACGTCGATGGAAACGAGGGCTTCGGTGTGGTCGATCACAATCGCGCCGCCGGAAGGCAGGCTGACGCTGCGGGCAAACGCACTTTCGATTTGGTGTTCGATTTGGAAGCGGGAGAACAGCGGCGTGTGGTCTTCATAGAGTTTCAGACGACCTACGTTACTCGGCATAACGTAGCTCATAAACTCGGCAACTTGGTCATAAACCTCTTGATTGTCCACCAGAATTTCGCCGATGTCGGGGCGGAAATAGTCGCGGATGGCGCGGATGAGCAGTGAGCTTTCCATGAAGAGGAGGTAGGGTTCGTGGTGCGCCTTACCGGCTTCTTCGATGGCCTGCCAAAGCTGTTTGAGGTAGTTCAAATCCCATTCCAACTCTTCCGCGCTGCGGCCGATGCCGGCGGTGCGGGCGATGATGCTCATGCCGTTCGGAATGTCGAGTTCTGCCATGGCGGCTTTGAGTTCTTGGCGCTCTTCGCCTTCGATACGGCGGGATACGCCGCCGCCGCGCGGGTTGTTGGGCATCAATACCAGATAGCGTCCGGCAAGGCTGATGAAGGTGGTCAGCGCCGCGCCTTTGTTGCCGCGTTCGTCTTTTTCGACTTGGACGATGACTTCCATGCCTTCTTTGAGTACATCCTGAATGCGCGCCCTGCCGCCTTCGTAATCTTGGAAATACGAACGCGATACTTCCTTAAACGGCAAAAAGCCGTGGCGGTCGGTTCCGTAATCTACGAAACACGCTTCCAGCGACGGCTCGATGCGGGTGATGATACCCTTATAAATATTACCTTTGCGCTGCTCTTTACCCAGCGTTTCGATGTCCAAATCCAAAAGGTTTTGCCCATCGACAATGGCAACGCGCAGCTCTTCGGCCTGAGTTGCATTGAACAACATTCTTTTCATAATCATTACCTCGCACAGGCGGGCAGCCTTTTCAGACGACCTGCCTGCTCTTTGTCAGACACTCTGCGAGGCGGGCGGGATTAGGCATAGCCCGCACCCCTTTTCGGCGCGGAATGCAGAAACCCGGATGAGCAATCAGTTTTTGAATTGAAGTCCGCAAGGTTGCACGCCGCCCAAAACAATGCGGCCGTGTGCGGAAGGATACGGATAAAGAAGGCAATAAAGAACAATGCGGCGGAACACTCCGTCCGCCGCCGAAGTCCGGACGGTACAGGCCCGGCTTGGAAAACAGGTAGCCGACATCTTCTTATTATCGTTATGCCGGAAGTTTCGAACGGTGCGGCGCGGCAGGTTTGTCAAACACCCGCCCCTCGTCTTATGCCCGGTCAAATCGGCAAAATCAAATCAAACTTAATCACGTTCCTGCGTTTACGGGCTTTGGCATAAACGCAGGGAAAATGCTTTGCAGAGTGCGTTTTTAATATAAAATCTCGTTTTAACAATACCATCCGTCCCATACGGCCTGTTTGTACAGGTTTCTGCCGAAACGGATGTTCGGGATTATAGATGAAAACGCACGCAATAAGCAAAGATTCAGTCAGCCTGATTACCGTCGCCGAACACGAAGCCGGCCAACGCCTTGACAACTATCTGATAAAAATCCTCAAAGGCGTACCCAAAAGCCATATCCACCGCATTATCCGCGCCGGCGAAGTGCGCCTGAACAAAAAACGCTGCAAACCCGACAGCCGCATCCAAACAGGCGACCTGCTCCGCATCCCGCCCGTGCGTACCGCCGAAAAACAAAGGTCGTCTGAAAACCGCGCCCAAGCCGTACCCGCGCGCGAATTTACCATCATCTACGAAGACGACGCATTGCTCGTCATCGACAAACCCGCAGGTATCGCCGTCCACGGCGGCAGCGGCGTGAGCTTCGGCGTCATCGAACAAATCCGCCGCGCCCGACCCGAAGCCCGCTATCTCGAACTCGTCCACCGCCTCGACAAAGACACCAGCGGCCTCCTGATGATCGCCAAAAAACGCAGCGCACTCGTCAAACTGCACGAAGCCATCCGCAACGACCACCCCAAAAAAATCTACCTCGCGCTGGGCGTAGGCAAACTGCCGAACGACAGCTTCCACGTCAAACTGCCCCTGTTCAAATACACCGGCGCACAAGGCGAAAAAATGGTGCGCGTCAGCGAAGACGGACAATCCGCGCACACCATCTTCCGCGTACTCAACCGCTTTTCAGACGACCTCCTCCACCAAGTCGGTCTCTCTCACCTCACCCTCGTGCAAGCCACCCTGAAAACCGGCCGCACCCACCAAATCCGCGTCCACCTCCAATCGCAGCAATGCCCCATCGCCGGCGACGAACGCTACGGCGACTACCAAGCCAACAAACGCCTCCAGAAACTTGGTTTGAGACGAATGTTCCTCCACGCCGCCGAGCTGCACCTCGACCACCCGCTGACAGGCGAAAAACTCATCTTAAAAGCCCCGCTGCCGCAAGACTTGGCACAATTTATCCTGATGCTGGAAAACGCAGGGAAGGTCGTCTGAAACCCGTAGTGTGGGCTTTGCCCACGAAATGAGTGCAAAAACGATGGGCAAATTCGAATCATCAGGCAGCAAGTTTCGCGGGCATAGCCCACACTACGACTTACTGCACTTTCTTACTCAATCTCAATTAAAAACCATTTGCATTAACTAAGTAAGTTTCGCTATAATTTCACTGTTTAGCGGCTGTAATTTTTAAGGTTTTTTTGGTCAATAGATATAATTGAGGTTGGTGGGATAGGTTCGACTCCTATAAAAGTATTGCAAATCTTAGCTTTCTTGGTGTTAATCATAATAAAATTCATCGTAAATTACTTATCAGTAGCTCCAGTATCCAGAAAGGAGGGTAACAATATGAGTAAATTTAAACCAATACTTGCAGCAATATTCGACAACATACATGCAATCGGATTTGTATACTTTAGTGGTAGTCTACTGACCAAAAAATCTTTAGAACAAGAAAAAGGTCGTCTGAAAATACAATATTTCAGACGACCTTTTTTTCCGCTACCATAACGCCCGACACAAACACGGACAAACACCATGACCCCGACACAGCAACTCCAATCAGGCATACAGGCATTAGGTTTGGACCTATCCGCAGAACAGCAAACCCTGCTGCTCGCCTATACCGGCCTGCTCAAAAAGTGGAACAAGACCTACAACCTCACCGCCCTACGCGACGAAGCGCAAATGGTCAGCCACCACCTGCTCGACAGCCTGACCCTGCTCCCCTACCTCCAAGGCGCGCACACTATGCTGGATGTCGGCTCCGGCGGCGGACAGCCCGGCATTCCCGCCGCCATCTGCCGTCCCGACCTCAACATCACCCTTCTGGACGCCAACACCAAAAAAACCGCCTTCCTGCAACAAGCCGTCATCGAACTCGGACTCGCCAACGTCCGCGTCGTCAGCGGCCGCGTCGAAGCCGTTCAAGACTTCCAAGCCGACATCATCACCAGCCGCGCTTTCGCCGAACTCGCCGACTTCGTCAACTGGACGGCACATCTGCTGAAAGACGGCGGCCGCTGGGTCGCCATGAAAGGCGTGTACCCCGAAGAAGAAATCGCCAAACTCCCCGACACCGTCGCCGTCGAACGCGTCGAAGCCCTCCACGTCCCCGGCTTGGATGCAGAACGGCATATGGTGGTTTTGAAAAAAGTTTGAACCTTCCGAACGTTGATTCTGAATATTGCAAAGGTCGTCTGAAAACCCGAAACAGGGCTTTCAGACGACCTTTGTATGTATGCGGAAGCATAAGCGTAGGCGTTTTGCCATTTCAGTCCGCTATAAAAAACCGCCCCATTACAGGGCGGTTTTTTGATTTACCAAATATCGGATTTGATTTTGCGTTTCAAACCCGGATGTTCGGAAAGTTTGAAGACGGGGTCTTTGCCCATTTTCAGTTTCGACGTGTAGTCCCTCAACAGCAGGAAGGCAAGCGGAGAGAGGAGCAGGATGGCGACCAGGTTAATCCATGCCATCGTACCCATCGCCATATCCGCCATATCCCAAACCAGCGGCACGTTGGCGACTGCGCCGAAATATACCCAGCCCAATACCATCATACGGAACAAGGCGGTCAGCAGCCAATGGCTTTTGATGAACTGCACGTTTGATTCGGCATAGGCATAGTTGCCGATGACGGTAGAAAAGGCAAACATAAACAGGATGATTGCCAAGAAGTCTGCGCCCCATGCGCCGACTTGGCTGATAATCGCTGCTTGGGTCAGCTCTGCGCCGCTCAAATCGCCATAAGGTTGTTGATAAACCAAAACGATAAACGCCGTGCAGGAACATACGATAATCGTATCGACGAATACGCCCAGCATTTGAATCATGCCTTGGGAAACAGGGTGTTTGACTTCGGCTGCCGCAGCGGCGTTAGGTGCAGAACCTTGACCTGCTTCATTGGAATACAGGCCGCGTTTGATACCGATCATCATGGTTTGCGAAATCAAGCCGCCGAGCAGGCCGCCGCCGGCTGCTTCAAAGTTGAACGCGCTGTCAAAAATCTGACCGAAGACGTGGGGAATCAGGCTGATGTTTGTGATGATGATGTAGAGCGCCATCAGCAGATACAAAGTCGCCATCAACGGAACAAGCATTTCGGCAAAGCGGGAAACGCGGCGGATACCGCCGAAAATAATCGGCGCAGTCATGATGACCAAGGCGACGCCGACCGCATGTTCGTCCCAGCCCCACGCGGCTTTGGCGGTTACGGCGATGGTGTTGGTTTGAACAGCTTCATAAACGAATCCGAAGCAGAAAATCAGGCTCAATGCAAATACGATGCCCAACCATTTTTGACCCAAACCTTGAGTAATATAGTAAGCAGGACCGCCGCGGAAATGATGGTTGTCGTAATCTCGGATTTTGAACAACTGCGCCAGCGAAGATTCGACAAACGCTGAACTCATACCGATTAATGCGGTGATCCACATCCAAAATACCGCCCCCGGCCCGCCGCTACTGATGGCGATTGCTACGCCCGCGATGTTGCCCACGCCTACGCGACTGGCAAGTCCGGTAACGAAAGCCTGAAACGGCGTAATACCGTGCGGATCATCGCCTTGTTTGCGGCCGCCGAGCATCTCTTTGATACTGCGTCCGAGCAGGCGGAATTGTACGAAACCGGTGGCAAGTGTGAAGAACAGACCTGCACCCAACAATACATACACCAGCCCTGTCCACATCGGATCGTTGATTTTCTGAACCCATTGGTGCAGTAATTCGGTAAAGTTATCCATAAAAAGCCTTTCTAGATACGGCTCTCCGAAGGGATGATCCTGTCAAAGTGCCGCAAAGCTGTTTTCAGACGACATCGGGACAACACCCAACGCCAAAACGCGCTATTCTAGCAGACTGTTGACAAACTGAAAAAACTTTACAGTTTCAGCATTGGCATAATCTTGATAAATATCATAGAGTTTCCTTGTATTACACGACACAGGCTCCGATTTGGGCAAGCAAAAAAAGGTCGTCTGAAAGCATATTGGCAGCTTTCAGACGACCTTGCTGTTTAAACGTCCATAAAAAACGGCATGGCAAAAGCCATACCGTCGTACGGGATAGTTTCGACTAAGCTTTCCGGTATGGGTTTTCCACACCTTCAATCAAGGCTTGCAGGTATTCGCGCAACTGTTTTTCACTGCAGCCCATCAGAAGCGCGTCTTCAAATGCGTCTTGCGCCGCCTGATAAAGCTCGGTCATGTTTTCCGTCATGACTTTCACTTTTTCAGTGCAGGATACGATTTGCCCGTCGTCGTCGTACCATTTGGGCATTTCAGGCATACTCACGTTGTTGCTTTCCTAGACTTAATTGAGAAAACGGGACGGATCGTTTTTCTTCACGCGGCGTGCAAAGGCGTATTTGGCGTTCCAGTATTTGTTGCTGAGGCTGGTGATTTCAATGCGTTTGCCGGTACGCGGAGCGTGGATGAAACGGTCGTTGCCGATGTAGAGTCCGACATGGGAGATTCTGCCGCGACCCATCGTGCGGAAAAATACCATATCGCCCGGCTGTAATTCGCCGCGGGATACGCCGACGCCCATTTTTGCCTGTTCAGCGGAGGTACGGGGGAGATTCAGCCCCATTGAGCGTCTGAAGATATGCTGCATGAAGCCGCTGCAATCGAAACCGGTAGATGCTGATGTGCCGCCGTAACGGTAGGCAACGCCCAAAAGCCCCATCGCGCTGCCGATTAGTTCGTCGGCACTGTCTGAACTTCTCGATGCACGGACGGGTGCTGCCGAAACTGAAGGAATGGAATGTACAACAGGAGTTGCCGCGCGCGCGGGTTGGAAATTTATCTGCGGAGCCTGTGCGGGAGCAGGCTGTTTTGCATCTTCAAATTGGTTTAAAACCTGCTGCCTGTTTTTAACGAACGAATCGAGATCGTCGGCGTTTGCAAAATTAATGCCGGACAGCATACAGGCCGAAACCAATAGTGCCGCCAGCCTGGATAAGGCTTTCATGTTTGACTGATTCCATTTTCAGACGACCAGTCTGCCGCCTGCTATTATGTTATTCTGTATCTAGGATATTCAGGCGATTGTATATAAAAAACAGGATGTTTGGCAAAAAAGCGTCTGTTATATTGCGTTAAAGCGTTGTTTATAAAAAATTTTGCGAAAATATTCAACCAATGATGATACCTACTCTGCTCGCTATGCGCGACTTTTCCAGAATGCGCGAAATTATTACCGTACTGACGAAATACGGCTTGGGCGGCTTTGTTCAGCGTATCCGTTTGGGCGCGGCGGGCGGAGACGAAGTGCATCCCGACAGCCGTTATATGAGTACGCCGCGACGCTTTCGCAAAGCGTTTGAAGAGCTGGGGCCGACCTTCGTCAAACTCGGTCAGGTATTGTCCACGCGGGTCGATATTTTCGGGGCGGAGTGGATTGAAGAGTTTGAACAACTGCAAAGCAACGTCGCGCCGATACCGTCGTCTGAAATCTATACTTTGGTCGAAGCCTATTTGGGCAAACCCGTTTCCGAAGTGTTCCGCAGCATAGATCCGAAACCCGCAGGCAGTGCGTCGGTGGCGCAGGTGCACCGCGCCGAACTTTTAGACGGAACCGCCGTCGCCGTCAAAGTCAAACGCCCCGACATCGAGCCGGTCATTCAGGCGGATTTGCGGATTTTGAACCACCTCGCCAGACTGATGGAATCCGAAATCCCCGAAGTGCGCCGTTACCAGCCCGTATTGATGGTCGTCTATTTTGCCAAGAGTCTGGCGAAAGAAACCGATTTGTCGGTGGAGCTGCGCTATATGCAGCGCTTCGGCCAGACCTTTTCAGACGACCCCTTGGTCCGCATCCCCGCCGTCTATCCCGACATTTCCAACCGGCACATCCTCGTACAAGACTACATCGGCGGCACGCTCCTGAAAGACGCCGACCTCGAAACCATGCCCCACACCTTGCGCAGCGGGCTTGCCGGACGGATTACCGACACCCTCTTCACCATGATGCTGCGGCAAGGCTTTTTCCATGCCGACCCCCATCCGGGCAACATCTTCATCAACGACAACGGCGGCATCACCTTCATCGACTTCGGGCTGGTCGGACACCTCGGCAACACACGCCGCCGCGAAATCCTCAACCTCATCAACGCCCTGACCAACAACGACGCGCTGCTCATCCAATACGTCCTCAGCGACTGGGCGCAGGGCGATTTGCCCGACGAAAACCTGCTCGGCGCCGATGTTTTGGAAATGCTGCTCAACTACGAACACACGCCCATCCGCGACCTGCGTGTCAGCCAAGTCATCAACGACATCACTTCCATCATGCGCCGCCACGGGCTGACCCTGCCCGGCGACCTCGTGATGCTCTTCAAAACCCTCATCACCCTCGAAGGCGTCGTCAAACGGCTCGACGGCAGTATCGAACTGCTCGAACGCGCCAAACCCATCACCGAAGCCGCCGTCAAAGAACAAGCCTCCGCCGCCCACATTGCCCGCAACGCCAAAACACAACTGCGCACCCTGTTACAAATGGCAGAGTCGCTGCCGCAAGACTTCTTCAGGTTGACCAGAATGCTGCAAAAAGGCAAATTCGGCATCACCCTAGACCTCAAGCAGTCAGACCGCATCAGCCATCAAATCGACAGCGCCGCCAACCGCCTGACCATGGGCATCGTTACCGCCGCCCTGATTATCGGTTCGTCCATCGTCATGAGTATAGACACCGGCCCCAAGTTTATCGGCTTCGTCGGCTACCTTATCGCCTTCGCCAACAGCCTGTGGATTATCTGGTCGGTGTGGCGGTCGGGGAAGCACTAGCTGCACGTTTGCTCAAATCATCAATCAGCTCAAAAACAAAAAGGTCGTCTGAAAACTAAGGGCGCAGGTTTCGCCAAAACGTTTTCAGACGACCTTGATTTCCCTGCGGACGCAACCATATAGCCGTCAATCCGTCATCCAGATATAACAGAGGAATTTATGCCGCAAACCCAGATCAACCACGCCGACATCCGCACCCGCTTCATCTTCGACGATATGCCCGTTCGCGGCCTGCACGTCCGCCTTGAAAACGTATGGACACACATCGTCGGACAAAAACACTATCCCGCCGCCATCCGCCGCGCCTTAGGCGAACTCCTTGCCGCAGGCGCGCTTCTGTCCGGCAACCTCAAAACCGACGGCACGCTCATCGTTCAAGTTCAAGGACAAGGTCGTCTGAAAATGCTCGTCGTCGAGGCTACTTCCGACCAAACTGTCCGCGCCACCGCACGCTGGGACGAAACCGCCGACATCAACGACGACGAAAGCCTGACCGACCTTCTCGGCAGCAACAGCGTCTTCGTCCTCACCCTTCAGCCCAAAGACGCAGAACCTTGGCAGGGTGTCGTCCCGCTCGAAGGCAGCAGCATCGCCCAAATGCTTATCAACTACACCAAACGCTCCGAACAGCTCGATACCCAAATCGTCCTTGCCTCATCGGACGATGCCTGCGGCGGACTTTTGGTGCAACGCCTGCCTGAGACAGAACCTGACGCGGCATCATGGGAACACGTCAGCACACTGGTTCAAACCCTGACTCCCGAAGAACTGACCGGACTGGACGCACAACACGTCCTCTACCGTCTCTTCCACGAAACCCCTCCGCGCGTCTTCGATCCCGAAAATATCGAATTCGCCTGCACCTGTTCGCGCGGAAAAGTCAGCGATATGCTGCTTATGCTGGGCGGCGAAGAAGTCGGCGGCGTGGTCGCCGAACAAGGCAGCATCCAAATCGACTGCGACTTCTGCCATGCCAAATACGTCTTTGACGAAACCGATGTCAACGCCCTCTTCGGTGCCGATGTCGTCAACGCCGTCCTAGACGAAGCCAAGCGTCTGCAATAAACATCAACACTTAATATTAATTAAGCAAAGGTCGTCTGAAACCGATTTTAGGTTTCAGACGACCTTTTATTTCAAATCTTCAAAAGATTATTTTTTGTTCAGAGAGTCGCGGATTTCGCGCAACAGCAATACTTCTTCGCTAGGCTCTGCAGGTGCTTCTTCTGCTGCAGCAGTAGCTTCGGCTTTTTTCATAGCGTTCAGTGCTTTGATAACGGTGAAAATCGCAGCAGCAATGATCAGGAAGCTGATGATGGCGTTGATGAACAGACCGATGTTCAGAGTAACGGCACCGGCTGCTTGAGCGGCTGCCAAGCTGGCATAGCCGCCTTCCGGAGCGGCTTGTGCGCCGTCTTTCAGGGTGATGAACAGGTTGGAGAAGTCAACGCCGCCGATCAACAGACCGATAGGGGGCATGATTACGTCGTCAACCAAAGATTTAACGATGCCGCTAAACGCAGTACCGACGACCATACCGACTGCCAAGTCGATAACGTTGCCGCGCATAATAAATTGTTTGAATTCTGAAGCAATAGACATAAATGTCCTCCTGTATGTTTGTGGATAATTTTGTGGATAATAGAGTGAAATTTTTAAAAAAGCGCATCCGAAGCGACGGACGGGCTTTTCCAAACCGGCAGGCATGGTATCGTGTTATTTGTTAAACAAATGTTATAAAAGTTAAAATTTGTTTTTATGACAAAATTCCCGAAATATGCCGCCTTTTATACGAAAAAAGAACCGCCTGAAATAGCCGGTGTACCTTTTTTACACCACTTAATCAGACGGTTTTTTGTGTAATAAGTTGTCTTTTCTACAAAATATTACAAATCATTACGCCTCTTCATCGTTCAGGGCGTTGATGCTGTAACCGCCATCAACGTAAGTGATTTCGCCGGTAATGCCTGAAGAGAGTTCGGAGAGCAGGAAGGCGGCGGTGTTGCCGACTTCATCGATGGTTACGTTGCGGCCGAGCGGATTGTGGGAAGCGACGTGTCCCAAGAGTTTGCTTAAATCGGCAATGCCGGAAGCAGCAAGGGTTTTAATCGGGCCGGCGGAAATGCCGTTGCAGCGGATGCCTTCTTTACCCAAGCAGGCGGCGGTAAAGCGGATGCCTGCTTCGAGGCTGGCTTTTGCCATGCCCATGACGTTGTAGTTCGGAATCGCACGAACCGCGCCCAAGTAGCTCAGGGCGACGATGGCGGAGTTTCTGCCGCGCATCATCGGACGGGCGGCTTTTGCCAATGCGGGCAGGCTGTATGCGGAAATTTCGTGTGCGGTATTAAACGCTTCGCGGCTGATGCTGTCGAGGAAGTCGCCGCTCAAGGCTTCTTTCGGTGCGAAGCCGATGGAGTGGACGAGGCCGTCCAAGCCGTCCCAATGTTTGCCCAAATCGGCGAAAACTTGGTTGATTTCGTCGTCGCTGGCGACATCGCAGCGGAATACGAGTTCGGAACCCAATTCGGCGGCCATTTTGCGGACGCGCTCTTCCAGTTTGTCAACAACGTAGGTGAATGCCAAATCCGCGCCTTGTTCGCGGCAGGCTTTGGCAATGCCGTAAGCGATGGAACGCTCGGAAATCATGCCGGTGATCAGGATTTTTTTACCTTGCAGAAAACCCATTTTTTGTCCTTTAAAGTGTGGTATTGCGGTTGATGAAACTGGGCATTATAGCAAACTGGGGCGGTTTCGGTATAGAAAACAAGAGATAACCTGTCGTCCTGACGGAAAACGAAGGTCGTCTGAAACTTTTTCAGACGACCTTTGCACGTCAAATCCCTTATAATGCCGCCCATTGTTTTCAACGAAAAAGGTCGTCTGAAATGACTCAAAACGCAAGCAACCTCTGCTGGCTCGATATGGAAATGACCGGGCTTGACCCCGAACGCGAACGCATTATCGAAGTCGCCATGATTATCACCGACTCCGATTTGAACGTCTTGGCGCAGTCCGAAGTTTATGTCGTCCACCAAAGCGACGAACTGCTCGACGGCATGGACGAATGGAACACCGCCACCCACGGTCGTACAGGATTAACCCGGCGCGTGCGCGAATCGCAACTCACCGAAGCGGAAGTGGAGCAGAAACTGCTGGACTTTATCGCGCAATGGATTCCCGAAAAAGCCACGCCTATGTGCGGCAATTCTATCCATCAAGACCGCCGCTTCATGGTCAAATACATGCCGCGCCTCGAAGCGTATTTCCACTACCGCAATCTGGACGTGTCCACCCTGAAAGAACTCGCTAAACGTTGGAATCCGCCCGTTGCCAAAGGCGTGATAAAACGCGGTTCGCATCAGGCTTTGGACGACATTCTCGAAAGCATCGAGGAAATGCGCTACTACCGCGAAACCTTCTTGAAACTGCCTTAAATCCTTGCCAATACAAGCAACAATACAAAAAGGTCGTCTGAAAGCTGAACTGGCCCCCAAATCTTGGACACTCATA